>JAFUDD010000199.1 GCA_017459315.1 Clostridia bacterium
ATCATGCATACTTTTCCGCAACACGGCTGTATCAGGAGCTTTGTGAAGTGCTCGGCGCGGAGCGATTGACCGAAGCGCACGTCGATGCGCTGTCGGCGATCATGCTGCACAACAGCCTGTTTAAGTTTGCGATTGCGTTTTATAAGGATAAGGAAAAACGTAAAGCACCCTTGAAGGCCGAGCTGCATCCGCTTGCATACCTTTTGATGCTGTGCGACGAGCTGCAATGTTGGGATCGTACCGCCTACGGCCGGAATTCACGCACCGAACTGCATCCGATGGACGCCGAGTTCGATTTCGGCAGAGGCATGATCCATGCGCTCTATTGCTTCGACGCAGAGGAGTCCGAAAAGATCGGAGAATATGAAGCGCGCTACCGCGCATGGGAGCAGGGCAACCGGCAGGATGCGCCGCCGCGCCTCAAAGCGTACAGCGACATGGCGGAAAAGGAGCAGCGTTTCCGCACGGACATTGAAAAGATCGTCGATCTAAGCGGCTATCCGCTGTTTATCACGACTTTTTTGCGCACCGCGGATCGCAAAAGCAAGCATACATACCTGTCCGGCAGCAGCTTTTTACACATGTACGACTTTGCCGTGGCGATCAACGGCCGCTACCGGTATGAGGGGCGGGAACAGGAGATTTCCGTGGAACAGCTCGAACGCGACTTTGACACGATGTCGCTCGAATATCAGCTCAGCAACATCAATCAGGTCAAGAGCTTCTCGAAATATCTGAACGCGATCGGCTGCTTCTATACGGATCGCCCCGTGGACTTTGAAATGCTGCGCGCATTCACCCCCGAGCAGACCGCCGTGTTCGCGCCGATGGAGCATGCCCGCTGGGTGCGCGCGCACCGCGCGATGGGCTGGACGGCGGGCAGCCTGTATGAGACCGTTACGACAGACGACGAGCCGAACCGCTATGCGCTGCGGGAGCAGATGCGGCAGCACAAGCTGTGTATGAACGGCGATTTTGGGGAGCTGGAGATCGCGCGGCACTATCTCAACCTGTCCGAGAAGGATCAGGGCAAGGACTGGAAACCGTTCAATACGATGCTGAAGCTGATCCGCAAGTTCGACGGTCTGCGGATCTATCGGCTTGATTGACAAAGGAGACGAAATGACATTGCACGATACGATCCCGATCGTCGTCGGCGTAACGGGACATCGGGACATCCGTCCGGAGGACCGTGACGTTATATACAACGCCGTCAAACAGGAGCTCATGGCACTGCAAAGCCGGTGCCCGCATTCCGAAATCGTGATGCAAAACAGCCTTGCGGACGGTGCAGATCAGCTTTGCGCCGAGGTCGCACGGGAACTTTCCGTGCCGTTGATCGCAGTTTTGCCGCTGGATCGGGCGGAATATGAAAAGGACTTTTCGGCGGAAGCGCTTCCCGCATTCCGGGCCCTTTGCGACGCGGCGGAAGATTGTTTTGTTGCGCCCAATACGGAGCGCGCACCCGCGTCGAAGGATCGGGACTTTGCGTATCGGCAGGCGGGCGTCTATGTTGCTTCGCACGCCCATGTGCTGCTCGCGCTTTGGGACGGAGCGGAATCGCCCGCGTCCGACTGCGGCACGGCGGCAATCGTGCATTGCGCTCTGAACGGCGATTATTCACCGGAAGATTCGATTCCGCTCGGCGGCTGCTGTCCCGTGCTGCATATCCTTTCGCCGCGCACGGGCGACGACGGAGATGCCGGAGCGGTGCGGTTTCTGGGCGACCGTACCGCTTTTGACGAAACGCTGACCCGAACCGATGAGTTCAACCGGCTTGCGAAAATAGCGCCCGCATCCGAATCTGCGCTGCTGCCGTCGGATCGGGAACCGGACAAGCAGCTCGACCGTATAGAAACCCTGTATGCAAAGGCGGATTCTTTGAGCGTTCGCTTTTCTAAACAGTACCGCCGCATTCTTGCCGCGCTTGCGATCATCAGCACGGTCATCACGATCGCGTTTCTTCTGTATGACGAAGCCGAATTGCACGGGATGATCCTCGTTTGCGGCGGGATGCTTCTGCTTGCATGGCTTGTGCAGCGGTACGGAAACCGCTTTGCTTCGCACCGGCGCTATCTCGAATATCGGATGCTGGCGGAGGGACTGCGCGTGCAGGCGTTTTTGCGCTATGCCGGAAGCGGGCTTTGTGCATCGGATGTTCTGCCGCACTCGGCGCAAACGGAAACCGGATGGGTCGCCTCCGCGCTGAAAGTTCTGTCTGTCGGCGCCGCGCCGGCTCGCGCGCATCGCATCCGCGATGCATGGGTGGACGGGCAGCGCAGGTATCATGAAAGGTCTGTCCGTCGGTCAAAGCGAGCAGACAAGGGGAGCGAACGCATCGTCCGCGTTGCTCTTTGGGTCAGTATTCTGCTGTATCTTGCGGTGTTGCTCTTCGAGCTCATTTGGGGCGGATTGCTGCCGTTTTCGCAGAAAATCGCAAACGCCGAATTCTATCGCACGCTGTCCAAGCTCCTGCTTGGCAGCATTTCGGCAGCAACGCTGTTTATCTCCAACTACTACGGCC
>JAFUDD010000200.1 GCA_017459315.1 Clostridia bacterium
GATTCGGCTGACCGACCTCGGTGGCAATGAAACCGAGCTTTCGGAAAAGCTGCTGTTTTCGCACGCGCTGCCGATGACGCTGGAAGCGCGGCAAACGCCGCTGACGGCTGACGAATGTTTGCCGGAGGGCGAAGGCGAGGGCGCGTCGCTCGAAGCGCCTTTCACGCCCGACACCATCGGCACCTACGCGATCACGCTGCTGGTAAACGGGCAGCCGGAGCTGGAGCTTTTGGAGGTCGTGGATACCACCCCGCCCGTGATCACCGCGCCGGATCTTACATGGTATACGAACCATCCCCAAACGGCGGACGAGCTTTGCGCGGTGCTTGATGTGACCGAAACGACGGTCACGACCGAAGCGCCGATCGACTGGATGCAGGAGGGCGCCCAGACCGTCACACTGACGGCGACCGATTCGGCGGGCAACACCGCAAGCGCGACGATGACGCTGACGCTTGTGCGCGACGCCGAAGCGCCGGAACTGTACGGCGTGAAGGATCGCAACGGATATGTCGGCGAGCCGGTCGCGTATCTGAACGAGGTGTTCGCGGTGGATACGCTCGACGGCGAGGACGTTTCGATCACGGTCGATACAAGCGCGGTCGATTACAACCGCGCGGGCACCTATCCCGTGACGTATACGGCGACCGACCGCGACGGCAACGCGACAAGCCTGTCTGCGAAGATCACGTTTGTCAATTCGACCGTGACGGACGAGGAGGTGGAGGCGCTGGCCAAGGCCGTGATGGCCGAGATCACCACGCCGGACATGACGCGCACCGAAAAGCTGGTGGCGATCTACAACTATGCGCGCAACCACGTCCGCTATGTCGGCACGTCGGACAAGACCGACTGGCGCAAGGAGGCCAAGCGCGGCTTTGAAACCGCACGGGGCGACTGCTTCACGTTCTATTCGGTCACGCGCGCGCTGCTCGATCAGACGGATATCGACTATATGAGCGTCGAGCGCAAGGGCGGCAGGACGCGGCATTACTGGGTGATCGTCAACGTCGGTACCGGATGGTATCATTACGACCCGATCCTGGCGCCAAACCACAAGCACCGCTGCTTTATGTGGACGAATCAGCAATGCAAGATCAAGCCGTATTTTTGGCGCTATGAGGAATCCATCTATCCGGAGATTGCGACTGCGCGCTTCGACGCGGACGCCGTGATCGCCATGGAAAAGGCCGGAACGCTCGTCTATCATGCCGAGACCGGCGGCAATCCATCCTAACCATAACAGGAACAATCCTTGGAACATACTGAAAGCCGAAAACCGCATACCGTTCCGCTTTGGCAGCGCATCACCGCAGGGGTTGTGCTGCTGTTCGGCGTTGCCTTGGGCGGCGGGCTTTTGACGCTTGCCATTCTGTATTTCGGCATCCGTCCGGTGCTCGATTGGGAGTACGGCGCAGGCATTCCCGAGATCGCGGTCTTTGCGCCGCGCCGCGCGGCAAGCTATATCGAAACGCCGCCGATCCGCCCGGAAATCGGCACCCATCGCCTGTGGATCGAAGCGGACGGCGTCGCGCTGCCCGTGTGGCTGCGCGTGTCGGATACGCGCGCGCCGAAGGCCGTTCCAAAGGAGCAAACGATTTCCACGCGCGTCGTTCTGCGACCCGACGAGCTGATCGAAAACCTCCGAGATGCGGACATGGTGAAGGTCAGCTTTTTGGAAACACCGCCGTTCGGCACGGTCGGGGACTATGACGTGACCGTTCTTTTGGAGGACGTTTCCGGCAACCAAAGCGCCGTGACGGCGCCGCTGCATATCCGTATGCTGTCCGCCGATTCGATCACTATCGAGGCGGGCGAGGCCGCGCCGACGGCGGCGGATTACCTGCTGGACGACTATCCGGATGCGGCGCTGTCCGAGATCTCCGAAGCCATGCGGCGCACACCGGGCGTGCATCCGCTGACGCTGACGGCGGGCGGCATGACGCACACGGTGCACCTTTGCGTCAACGATACCGTTGCGCCGGTCGTACAGGCCGAGATGCGCTTCCTGTCCCCGGACGAGCCGGTTTCGCCCGAAGCGTTTTTGACAGAGGTGATCGACGAGACCGCGACCGAGGCGTCGTTTTTGAACGCGCCGAACATGGAGGAGCGCGATTTTCAGACGGTAACGATCCGCGTGACCGATGCGGGCGGTAACCATACCGACGTTTCGGCAAGCCTGCTGTTAACGCACGCACAGCCGGTCGTGCTCGAAGCGCGTTCGACGCCGATGACCGCCGCCGAGCTTTTGCCCGATGATCCGGAGGGTGCGGCGACCGCACGGCTGATCAAGGAGTTTGTGCCGGACACGGTCGGGCATTACGCGGTATCGCTGCTCATTGACGGCGAGCCGGAGCTGGTGCTTGTCGAGATCACGGACACCACGCCGCCGCAGCTTTCGGGCGGAACGCTGACACGCTACCTCAATCACCCGGTTCCTGCCGATACGCTCGTGACGGCGACGGACGTTTCCCCGGTCGTTGTGACCTACGACGCCGAGCCGGACTGGACGCTTTCGGGCGAGCAGATCGTTTCGCTGACGGCCACCGACGCCTCCGGCAACGCCGCGCATACGAATGTGCGCCTGTCTTTGGTGCAGGACACCGAGCCGCCGGTGCTGTACGGCGTCAAAATGAAATACTTCTACGTGGATGAGCCCTACACGTACTTAGAGGGCGTGACGGCCATCGACAATGCGGACGGCGAGGTGGCGATCACCGTCGATACAAGCGAGGTGCCGCAAAATCGAACGGGCGGGTATTTCATTCGCTATACGGCAACCGATGCGGCGGGCAATTCGACGTCGCTGGGCACGTATGTGATGATCAAGCCGGCGGGGAACAGCGCCGAAAAGCTGGCGCCGTACATCGACCGCATCGTTGCCAAGATCTTTACCGACGATATGACGCTTGGACAGAAGGTTGTTGCGATCTACGATTACGTCTATCGGAACGTGACGTATGCCGCGACTTCCGATAAAACCGACTGGCGCAAGGAAGCCCTGCGCGCGGTGCGCAAGGGGCGGGGCGACTGCTTCACGTCCAACTGCCTTGCGCGGGCGCTGCTGGAACGCACCGAGGCCGAGGTGATGCCGATACAGCGCAAGAGCTATAATTCGAACCACTATTGGCTGCTGGTTAACATCGGCACCGGATGGTATCACTTCGATGCGACGTGCTCGCGGGAGCATTCGTTCAAGTGCTGTATGTGGACGGATGCGCAATGCTCGATCATGGGAAAGTATTGGGGCTACGAAAAGAATGCGATGCCGCCGGTCGCCACCGAACGGTTCAGCATCGAAAAGGCCGCGGCGGTCGAGGCCGAATGGGTCGCCGCGCACCCGGTGGGAGGAAACGAATGAAAACCATTTTGGAGGCGCTTGACAAAACGACGGTGCGTTGGCCGGACAAGCCCGCCTTTTGCGACGAGCGCGAATCGCTGACCTTTGCCGAGGTGCAGCACAGGACGCTTTCCGTCAGCACGGCGCTGCTGCATAGCGGCGCGGCGCGAGAGCCGGTGGCGGTGCTGCTGCCGCGCACGGCGGGCATGATTGCGGCACTGCTCGGCGTGATGCGCGCGGGCTGCGCCTATGTCCCGCTCGACCTCGAAATGGGAGAGCTGCGCTTACAGGCAATTTTTGCGCAGGTGCAGCCGCGGTTTCTGCTTTGCGACGCGGATACCGAAGCGGCGGCGCGGCGCTGCGGCTTTACCGGTACGGCGCTCGATATCCATACGCTGACGGCGACCGCCCCGGATGCGGCGGCGCTTGGCAAGGCGTATGGCAGCATATTGGACACCGATCCCGCCTATATCGTATTCACAAGCGGCTCGACCGGCGCGCCCAAAGGGGTGATCGGCAAGCACAGCGCGATGCTCGACTATGCCGAGCAGCTCACCAAGGTTCTGCGCGTCGATGAAACGCACGTTTTCGGGATGCAGGCGCCGCTGTATGTGGACGCGTGCTTAAAGGAAATCCTGTCCGCATTGTTTTGCGGCGCAACCGTGTGGCTTGTGCCGAAGAAGCTGTTTATGTTGCCGGTGCCGCTTGTCGGGTTTTTGAACGAGCATCGGATCACGACCATTTGCTGGGTCGTTCCGGCCCTGACGCTGCTGTCCGCGCTGCATACGTTCGACGAGGTCGTGCCGCAGTTTTTGCACACGGTCGCGTTCGGCAGCGAGGTGTTCCCCAATAAACAGCTTCGCGTCGGGCAAAAGCACGTTCCCGCGCGGTATATCAACCTATACGGCCCCACCGAATGTACGGGCATGTCGTGCTTCTATGAGGTCGATCACGACTTTGCCGAGGGCGAGCCGATCCCCATCGGGCGGCCGTTCGACAATACGGAAATTCTGCTGCTCGACGAAACCGATCGGCTTGCCGACGAGGGCGAGATCTGCATTCGCGGCGTCGCGCTGTGTCACGGGTATTGGAACGATCCCGTGCGCACCGCAAAGGCGTTTACGCAAAATCCGCTGCGGCCGGAATACCCGGAGCGCATCTACCGCACCGGCGACCGCGGTAGATGGGACGAAAACGGCAATTTGCTGTTCCTCGGCCGGATCGACAACCAGATCAAGCACATGGGACACCGGATCGAGCTGGGCGAACTGGAAGCTGCAGCGATGCGCATTGACGGCGTGACATCGGCGTGCGCGGTGTTCGACGCGGAAAAAAAGCGCCTCGGCCTTGCCTATACGGGCACACTTGACCGCGCGGGGTTGCTTGCGGGCCTCCGGCATACGGTGCCGGATTACATGCTGCCGAGCCGCACGGTGAAGCTCGACGCCATTCCGCTGACGAACAACGGCAAGACCGACCGGCGGCAGGCGCATGCGCTTTGCTTTGGAAAATAACAGCTTTATAACAGGGAGAGAACCATGGAAACATTGCTGGAAATTTTGTCCGAGCTGCACCCGGACGTGGACTTTACGAAGGAGGAGCGGCTTGTGGAGCGCGGCGTGCTCGGCTCGTTCGATATCGTGATGCTCGTCACGCGGATCGAGGAGGAATTTGACGTGGCGATCCCTGCGCGGCTGATCACGCCGGAGACGTTCGCTTCCGCCGCGGCGCTGTACAAGGTCATTGAGAGCTTGGACGAGGACGCATAATGCTGTTCACCTCTTGGGGCTTTGCGCTGCTGATCGCCGCGCTGCTGCCCGTCTACTACCTTGTGCCGAGAGCGTGGCAAAAATATGTACTGCTGTTGGCGAACGCGGTCTTTTATGCGTTCGCGGGCTGGGGCGCGGCGCTGCTGCTGCTTTTTACCGGGTTTTCGGTCTACGGCTTTGCAAGAGCCTTGGGATGGCTTTGGGAAAAGCAGAGCGAAACGCTTGCCGCGCACAAGACCGACTGGGACAAGGCGCAAAAAAAGGCGTACCGCGCGGGCATGGAGAAGCGCCGTCGGGCGGTGCTCGCCGCGTGTCTTGTGCTGCACTTTGGAATCTTATTTATCATGAAGTACGGCGCGGCGGTGGTCGGGCTTATGAACGGCCTGCTTGGTACGGCTTGGGACGGAACGAAGATCCTCATGACGATGGGCGTTTCGTTTTACACGTTCTCCGCCATGGGCTATGTGATCGACGTGGAGCGCGGCAAGTATCCCGCCGAAAAGAACCCGGTCAACGTGCTGCTGTTCACGTCGTTCTTCCCGATCCTGGTGCAAGGCCCGATCAGCCGGTTCGACACCTTGGGCGAAACGCTGTTTGCGCCGCATGGCTTTGACGCGGATAACCTCAAGGCCGGGCTTTTACGCGTGCTGTGGGGCTATTGGAAAAAGCTGATCGTCGCGGATCGGCTGCTGGTTGCCGTGCGGCAGCTGATCCGCTATCCCGATACGTACAACGGCGCGTTTGCCTTCCTCGGCATGCTGCTGTACGCCGCGACGCTGTATGCGGACTTCACCGGCGGCATCGACATCACCATCGGCGTCGGGCGGCTGCTCGGCATCCGGATCGACGAGAACTTTGAGCGACCTTATTTTTCCAAGAGCATTGCCGAATACTGGAGTCGGTGGCATATCACGCTCGGCGCGTGGTTCAAGGAATACATCTACTACCCCGTGTCGGTATCCGCGCCGCTGCGTCGGCTCACCAAGGCCGCGCGAAAATGGGGCGACGGCTTTGCACGGCGGCTGCCCGTGTATATCGCAACGTTCGCGGTGTGGGCGATCACCGGCATGTGGCACGGCAGCTCATGGAATTTTCTGGTGTGGGGCCTTGCAAACGGCGTGATCCTGCTTGTCAGCGAGGAGCTTTCGCCGCTGTACGCCAAGTTCCACGCCCGCTTCCCAAGGCTTGGAAAAACGTGGTTCTACCGCGCGTTCACGGTTGTGCGAACCGTGCTGCTCTTATCGTGCCTACGGATGTTCGACTGCTACGCGACCGTGCCGGAAACGCTGAAAGCATTCGGCTCGATGTTCACGGTATGGAATCTGCCGCTTTTATGGCGCGGCGGAATCGCATCCTTGGGCCTGAACGGCGGGGACTGGCTTGCGGCGGGCGTCGGCGTGATCGTCATGCTTTGCGTCTCGCTTGTGCAGCGGAAGGGCAAGTTGACGCCGCGGTTTATGCAAAAGCCGCTGTGGCAGCGGCTTGCGGTGTACGGCGTGCTGCTGGTTATGGTTTTGGTGTTCGGGTATTACGGCTTCGGCTTTGACGCCGGGCAGTTTATCTACAATCGGTTTTGACGGAGGCGGCTATGCAGAATCAAAAGCGTATTTCCTCCGTCGGTGTCGGGATTCTTGCCCTGCTGCTTCTTTGCGGCGCGCTGTATCTTGCGCAGGGGCTTGTGATGCCGAAGTATCAGACGAAACCGTTGGAGGGCAGCTTGACCGCGGAATACTACCGCGAAACGCTCGACCATGACGTGCTGTTTGTCGGGGACTGCGAGGTGTTCTCCAACATTTCCCCGATCACGCTGTATAACGAATACGGCGTTGCGTCCTACATTCGCGGCTCCGCGCAGCAGCTTGTATGGCAGTCGTATTACCTTTTGGAGGACGCGTTAAAGACCGATCACCCCAAGGTCGTCGTATTCAACGTACTTGCCCTAAAGTACGGCGAGCCGCAGTCCGAGGCCTACAACCGCATGACCATCGACGGGATGCGATGGGGCAGCGCAAAGCTCGGCGCGATTGAAGCGAGCAAGACGGCGGGGGAGGAAACGATCACCTATATCTTCCCACTGCTGCGGTTCCATACGCGTTGGAGCGAGCTGACGCAGGAGGATTTTCGGTACTGGTTCACGCGCGACGCCGTATCGCATAACGGGTATCTGATGCGCACGGATGTGCGCCCCGTGACGCAAACGCCGACGCCCGCGCCGCTGCTGGATCCGCATCTGCCCGCAAGCAGCATGGCATGGCTCGGCAAAATGGCCGATCTGTGCCAAGAAAACGGCATCGACCTTGTGCTGTTGAAGTCTCCCTCCATCGAGCCGTACTGGTACGACGAATGGGACGCGGACGTAAAGGCGTTTGCCGAAGAACGCGGGCTTTGGTATGTGAACACACTGCAATGCAACGAAGAAATCGGCATCGACTATACGACCGACACCTGCGACATGGGACAGCATCTCAACGTATACGGCGCGGAAAAGCTGTCGCGCTGGCTCGGCAGCGAGCTTGTACAGCGGTTCGACCTGCCGGATCGGCGCACCGATGCGGTCTACGCCCCGGTGTGGGCCGAAAAGACGGCGCGGTACGAGGCCGAAAAAGCAACGTCCGTGGCGGGACAATAAAACAAGAAAGGGCGGCGCGGCCGCAAAGGAATGAAACAATGAAAAAAGGCTTGGCAATTATTTTCTGCGTGCTTTTGTTGGCGGCCTGCGCGGCGCCGCAGAGCGCGGGGCAGAAGGGCGTCGAGGAAACGGCGGTGTTTGTGAATCCGAACGCGGTCAAGGCGGGCGCATACGGCGCGCTGTACTTCGAGGCGAACGGCTACCGTTTCGGCATCTATGACAAGATGGAGGACGTTCTAGCGCACGTACCGTCGAACACGACGTTCACCGGCGAAAGCTGCGCCTTCGAGGGCGACGACATCTATTACTTTTTCAACGGCTTTGAGATCATGGCAAACGTGATCGACGGGGCCGAGCGCGTGACGGCGATCACGATTGTGAACGATACGGTCAAGACGCCCTCCGGCCTGTTTATCGGCATGACGGAGGACGACGCAAAGGCGATCTTAAACGTTGCACCGGGCGCAAGCGGCATCTATACGCTTGTGGACGGCATGGCGCAGCCGAACGTGACCGTACAGGACGGCACGGTTCGCGCGATCTCGTATATCGCGGCGGCATAAGGAGAGGAAATGTTGACGAACCCGATTCGACAGGGACATAACTTCTGGCACCGCTCCCCCAAGAACGGCGAGCTGAACCTGTTGGATGGACCCTTGCTCGGCAAGGTCTTTCTGTTTGCGCTGCCCTTGATGGCAACGAACTTACTGCAGGTGTTCTATAACGCGGCGGATATGATCGTCGCGGGCATGTCCGGCGTGGAGGGCGCCATCGGCGCCATCGTCACGACGAGCGCGTTCATCAATCTGATTCTGAACATCTTTATGGGCTTTTCGGTCGGCACCAACGTCGTTGTCGCGCGCTGTATCGGCAAGGGCGACCGAGAACAGGTGCAGGCTGCCGTGCATACGTCGCTGGTCATGGCGGCGATCTTCGGCGCGATCTGCATGGGGATCGGGCTTGTGATCAGCCGCCCTGTTTTGATGCTGCTCGGTGACGAGGGACATATCCTCGATCTTGCGACGCTGTATACGCGCATCTACTTTGCGGGCACGCCGTTTATGGCGGTCGCCAACTATGAAATTGCGATCCTCCGCGCCAAGGGCGATACGCGCACGCCGCTGTTCATCCTCACCGCGACCGGGCTATTGAACGTCGTGATGAACCTGTTCTTCGTGCTTGTGTGCGGCATGAGCGTGGACGGCGTCGCGTATGCCACGGTGCTGTCCAACGCCGTTTCCGTGATCGCGCTCGGCGTCGTGCTGATGCGCGACGAGGGCATGGTGAAGCTCGAGCTGAAAAAGCTGCGGATCGAAAAACGCGCGTTCTATGAGATCGTGCGCGACGGTTTGCCTGCAGGCTTGCAGGGCGCGCTGTTTTCGCTGTCGAATATGCTGATCCAGTCCGCGATCATCTCGATCAATAACGCATCGTGTCCCGGCGGCTCCGCGATCATCGACGGCAACGCGGCGGGCAGCAGCTTGGAGGGCTTTGCCTATACAGCGACGAACTCGGTCTATCAGGCCGCCGTCACGTTTACCAGTCAGCATTACGGTGCGGGCAAGTTCAAGCGCATCGGCTCGGTCATGCGGAATTGTTACCTTGTCACAACGATCATCGCGTTCGTCGTTTCGGCGGTGCTGCTTGTGTTCCGCGATCCGCTGCTGTCGCTGTACGTGACCGATCCGCTTGCCATCGACGCGGCGTATACGCGCATGTACGTCATGATGATCCCGTATTTCCTGCTGGCATGGATGGAGGTCGGTTCCGGCATCCTGCGCGGGCTCGGCCGGTCGTTCACGTCCACGATCATCAGCCTGATCGGCACCTGCGCATTCCGCCTGCTGTGGATCTGGACGGTTGTGCCGCTGTATCCGACGCTTACAACGGTCTACCTGTCCTATCCGATCTCGTGGGCGCTGACCGCCGCCCTGCACTTTACGTTCTCTCTGCGCGTCCGGCATCGGTATATGCAGCAGTATCCGGAAGTGGAGGCGCAGGGGTAAAAGCCCCGCCGCCATTGCCAAAAGACAAATCCGCTCCGCGAGCATGCGGAGCGGTCTTTTTATTCGGAAGGTTATGCCTTTTGCAGGATCGCGTCGATCTCGCCGCGGTTCGGCATCGAACGGATCGCGCCTTTCTTGGTCGTCACAAGGTATGCCGCGGCGTTCGCAAAGCGGAGCATATTGACAAGGCTCTGCTCGCTGCGGTTTTCGACGCCATGCTTCAGCACGTCATGCAGCACGCACGCACAGAACGTGTCGCCC
>JAFUDD010000201.1 GCA_017459315.1 Clostridia bacterium
CATTCCTCCTTATTTATACGGGATCAGCTCGCGGACTTTCTTCTGCTCGCACTCGGCAATGTAGCCGGTCTGGCGGAGACCGCGGAGTCTCTTGGTGGTTTTCTTGGTCAGGATGTGGCTCTTATAAGCCTTGGCGCGCTTGATTTTACCGGACTTGGTCACGTTAAACCGCTTGGCAGCGCCGCGATGCGTTTTGATCTTCGGCATGGTAGTTCCTCCTATTAAATTACAATCAGTTTTTCGGTGCAAGCACCATGAACATATTTCTGCCCTCTTGCTTGGGAGCGCGCTCCATGGTTGCGGCGCCGTTCAGCATATCGAAGAATGCCGTCATCACGTCCTCGCCCATTTCGCCCTTGGTGATCTGACGGCCTCTGAAGCGGATCGTCACCTTCACCTTATTCCCGCTTGACAGGAACTTTTCGCATTGCTTGGCCTTGACCTCCATGTCATGCACGTCGATCGTGGCGGACAAGCGGATCTCTTTGATCTCGATGACCTTCTGGTTCTTTTTCTGCTCCTTTTCCCGCTTCATCATGTCATAGCGATACTTGCTGTAATCCATGAGTTTGCAGGTCGGGGGCGTGTTGAACGAGACCTTCACAAGATCGAGTTCACGTTCGTCGGCAAGACGCTGCGCGGCGCGAACGTCCATAATGCCGAGCTGTTGACCGTTCTCGTCGATGACGCGAACTTCCGGATCACGAATTTCTTCGTTGATCTGCATTTCCTGCGTAGCGATGAAAAAACACCTCCCAATAAAAAATCAGCGGGCACAGACCGCACCCGCCGATGGAAAAAACATGCTATACCGTGACGCGGCGCAATTGCCGGCAGGTGAGAAGCGGGCGCTTCTGCTTAAAACCAAAGATATTATAGGGGGCGGGCGGGGATTTGTCAAGGCTTTTTTCGGAAAAAAACAAGACAAATTCTCAAAAAAGCACGGCGCGGCAAAGGCGCAAGGGGGTTCAGCGCGCCGACCTCTTCCGCTTTACGGGCCTTGCCGCGATCGCGCATGCGACAATCAGCAGCAGCAGCGTAACGGCAAGCAGCGCGCCGAGCGCCGCAAGACTGCCGTACAGCGCGGTCTTCAGCAGATTCGACAGGATCGTGCGGAACGCGGAGATCGAAAGGTTCAGCCGGTCGATGTAATCGAACAGCCAAAACTCCGAAAGCGGCACGAACAGCGTCGAAACGCCCATGAACAGCCCGCCCCATACCGCCACGCGTCCGATGCGCGGCGTTTCGCTGTGGACGGTTTTGACAAGCGCAATCAGTACGCCGGTCAACAGCAGCGCCGCGGCCGCCAGCACCGGCGAAAGCAGCGCCAGACGCGACGTGCGCACCCGCGTGACGCCGGACACGAACAGTCCGACGTTGACCGCCGACAGATCTTCATACACCGACGCCGCGCAGTCCTCCGAAAAATCCCGGATCGCCTGCTCGCTGTATGCCGTGTGCGCGCCAAGATATGCGGCAAAGCCCTCTGTAGGATAGGGCGGAAGGGCAAGCGTGTCGGTCGTGGCGTCGTCAAACAGCGCGTCGATCAGCGCATCGGTATACGCGGCAATGTCCTCGTCGGTCACGACGTCGTTCAGAGCGCCCTCGTCGAGCCCGTACAGGATCGCCACATGGTCGAGGTTCTCCCCGATGCGCGTGCGCAGCTCGGCGCAGTAGGCGGGCGTCACGGCGAACGCTTGATAGAACGCCGGGTTCAGCACGACAAGGCGCAGCAGCGAGGTGCCGAGCAGCAGCGCGGTCGAGAAGCAGAGCAGCAGGCACAGCACGACGGTGCCGACGGCTTTTCCAAACTTCATTTGGCCACCTCCGTTCCTTCGCGGAGCCTGCAGCAGAGCACGCAGCGTTCGGTGCGGCGCTCGCCGTTGTTGTCGCGCGGGTAGCAGGAATAGAGGATCAGATCGTAGTCGCTCGACGCGTCCATATACCATCGGTCGGTGCCGTTCACGCCGGGCACGACCTTGACGACCTCATAGCGGTACGGGCCGTAGCTCGTTTCGAGCAGGACGCCTGCGCCCTCCGGCGTGGTCTCCAGCTCGGCAAAATGCCGCGTGACGTGCGCGGACAGGATCGTACAGCCGCGCTCGCCGGGGAACGCGGACGAAAAGGACATGCCCGCGCCCTTTTTCAGAATGCTCTTATCCGAACCGAGATAGACCGGGATGTTCACGATATCCCAGCCGCCGCCTGTCCACGTGACGTTGAGCCGCGCAAACTGCTTGCCGTAGTCGATGGAAGGGATGCGCAAAAGCGTCGCGGGGCGCTCGCCCGGCACAAAGCCGGTGTCGAAATCGTCCACCTCGCGTGGGACGCTGTCGCCGAACAGCAGGGAAAAATATGCCGTTTCCTCCACGACGCTCTCGAAAAGATAGATGCCCGTGAAGAAAATGCCGAAAAAGAACAGCAGAAACGGCAGCAGCAGAAGGAACGGTTTTCCGCCCGTTCGGTTTGCCTGTTTCGCTTCCATTTACGCTCTGAAGCTCCTTTTTTGCGTCAGCTGCCAAAGCCCGACCCAGGCCGCGCCGAGCAGCAGCAGACCGCCGAGCACGATCCAAACGACCGGCACGCGGTCGCCCACGTCGGTCTTGGCGTCCGCATTCAGCTTGCCGAGCACCTTGTTGCCCTTGCGGATCGTGATGACGCGCGCGTATTCATTCTGCGAATCGTTGCTCGGATCAATCGAAAAATCGAGGTCGAGCGCGTCGCAGATGCTCGCGATCAGATCGGCCGCGATCTGCATATCCGCCTCGGTGTACGCATCGAGCGACGCGCCCTCGGACAGCGATTCCGTCTCGATGGCCTTGTTCACCGCGCTGATGATGCGGCTGTAAGCCAAGGCGTCCACCACGATCTCGTCGCGGTAGAGAATGCGCTTCAGCTGCGCGCGGATGTTTTCGTCCTCGGCCAGCACGGTCAGATCGAACGAGTCCATCAAAAGGTCTTTATATTCGTCGCTTGTATGCACCGGCGCAATCGTGATATCCTCGCCTTCATGCAGCACGGGCGCATCGGCATACGCCGCCCCTGCGCCGACAAGCAGCGCCGCCGCCAGCAGCAGCGAAAGAATTTTTTGTATCATAACGGGTTTCCTCCGAAAATTTTGATGTTCGGCTCATTGTAGCATCCGATTGTGACCGAATTGCGGAAAAAGTATGAACGGGGGTAAATATTTTGGTAAATTCGCACAGCCAAAATCCGGAAAAAGCCGCCGCGCAAGGCTTTTGCCCCTTGCGCTTTCGGGAAGAATCCACTATGATGGGAGCATGAAAAACGAACCGACAACCCAAACCGTCACCGCGCTGCTCACGCCCTGCACCAAGGTTCTGCCGGAGGGCTTCGCCATCGACCTGTCCTGCGATCTTGCCGCGTGGGACGAACTGGTGCGTTCGCTCGGCGGGCGGCGGCTTTGCCGCGCCGCAGCCGCATGGCTGACCGAAGCGTATCAAAAAGCGTTCGGCGAACCGTTTCTGTTCACCGAACGCTGCATTGCGTATGAATTGTGGTGGCATCTTTCGGCCTACCGGTGGACGCAGGGCCTGTCCCGCGTGCGGCCGCTTGCCGCGCTGCCGTTTCCGAAAAAGCGGCTCGAACGCGCCTGCCGCTCGGTCGAGATCGACACGAACGATATCTACCGGTGGAGTCAGCGGTTGATCTTCCGCTACTTTTGGGGCGTCCGTCCGGTCTATCGCCGCACCGCGCGCGATCCGTATGCGCTGCCGCTTGGGGGCAGGCTCTGGCGCGTGCCGCTGTCCCGCAGGCCGCGGACTTAAAACGCCCAGTTGCCGTCCGTAAAGACCGGGATTTCCCGCCCGTCGAACGTGGTGCCGATGATCGAAAGATCCTTCGTGCCGACCATGAAATCCACGTGCGTGATCGAATCGTTCAGCCCCGCCGCGGCAAGCTCTTCCTTTGTCATATTCGTGCCGCCCCTGACCGTGGATGCGTACGCGCGACCGAACGCAAAGTGGCACGACGCGTTCTCGTCATACAGCGTGTCGTAATAGAGAATGCCGGAATTGCGGATCGGGGAATCGTAGGGGACGAGCGCGACCTCGCCGAAGTACCGCGCGCCCTCGTCTACGCCGATCGCGTTCAGCAGCACATCCTCGTAGGTCTTAGCGTGCGCCTCGACGATTTTGCCGTCCTTCATCGTAAAGTGAATCCCCTCGATCACGTTGCCGTCGCGGCACAGCGGCATCGCGGCGTAGATTTCGCCGTTGATGCCGGTCTTTTTCGGCGCGGTGAAGCATTCCTCGGTCGGCATGTTCGGCATATAGAACTGCCCCGACGCGGTCACGTCGCCGCCCGCTTCCCAGACGTGGTTTTCGGCCAGCTCCACAACAAGGTCGGTGCCGAGCGAATTGGTGTAGTGCAGCGACTTAAAGTTCAGCTCGTTCAGCTTGTCCATGTTCTTGCGCAGGCTTTCCGCGTGCCGCCGCCACGCCTCGACCGCGCTGCCGTCGCCCTTGACGCGCACGGCCTCAA
>JAFUDD010000202.1 GCA_017459315.1 Clostridia bacterium
CGTCGGCGCTCGCGTGGCATTTGAAGGGCCTTTTGAACGGCAAGCGCGTATCGGTCATGGATCCGTTCTGCGGCAGCGGCACGCTGCTGTTCTGCATGGAAAGGGTCTGCGCGATCAAAAGTCTATTGGGCGTCGATCAAAGCGGCAAGGCCGTGGAGATCGCGCGGAAAAACGCCCGGGCGGGCGAGAGCAAGGCGCGGTTCGTCTGCCGGGATATTCTGCGCTTTACCGCCAAGCAGGGCGCGGATGTGGTGATTTCCAATCTGCCGTTCGGCAACCGCGTGGGCTCGCATCGGGATAACGAGCGGCTCTATGCGGCGTTTGTGCATAAGCTCCGCTACCTTGTGGCAGACGGCGGCACGGCGCTTTTGTACACGGCGGACGGCAAGCTGATGGAACGGCTTTTGCAGAACGAAAAGAGCGTGGAGCGCATCGAAACGCTGCGCACCGAGGCGGGCGGGCTGCAGCCGTGGATATTTATCGTCAAAAAACGGCAGATCAAGCCGACAGAATAACAGCTTTGGGAGGATGAAATATGGAAACAACCTTGCAGACGATATGGGAAGAATTCTTTGCGGCGCGCGACGCGATCCAAAGGATCTTTAAGATGGAGAGCGAATATACGTATCCGGTTTGCGCGGGGTTGTATGTCGGCGCGGGCAAGCCTGTAGACGAGGAACGGCTCGACGACTGCAAGCGCATGGTGAAGAGCTCGGTCGGTATCTTCTCGAACTTCCGCGGCATTGTGCAGCTGCCGCTGCTTTCGATGCTCGCTCTCGACGACGACCCGCAGGGCCGTTGGGAACGGACGCAGGCCAACTATCAGATCTTGAAGGAGCACTTTTTCGGCTCGGAATATCTGGCGCTTGTGGCGGCGCTTTTATGCGATTCTGCCAAGGATGCGGACGTATCGGCGCTTGCCGAGCGCGGTAGGACGCTGTATAACCGTATGAAGAAGGAGCATCCGTTTTTGACCGGGCAGGAGGACAGCGTGTTTGCGGTACTGCTGGCCGAGAGCGAACGCACCGACGACGAGCTGATCGCGGACATGGAGGCGTGCTACCGCCTGCTCGACGAGCGTTTCCCCAAGGGCGACGGGATGCAGACGGTGTCGCACATCCTGGCGATGCTGGACGGGAAGCCGGAGGAGAAGGCGGCGCGTGTGCTGGCGCTGTTTGACGCGCTGACTGCGGCAGGGTGCAAGTACGGCAAGGACCGCGAGCCGGCGATCCTGGCGGCGCTTTCGGCGCGGCCGGAGCCTGTGGAAACGCTGACGGAAGAAATCGCCGAAACCGACCGGTATTTCCAAGAGCAGAAGGGCTATCGCGGCGTTTTCGGGCTTGACCGGCGGACGCGCTCGATGCACGCGGCGATGCTCGTTTCCACCTACCATGCGTGTAAGGACGCTTCGGAACAGGGCGACGCTGTTCTGCACGCGGCGGCACAGCAGGCGGCGATCGGCACGATCGCGGCACAGCAGACGGCGATTGCCACGATTGCGGCGCAGCAGGCGGCTATGTGCGCGATCATTGCCAGCAGCGCGGCAGCCAGCGCGGCGGCCAGCACATCGCATTGAATTTGCCGTGAAAACTTTCCGCTTTCGGATTGACAAACGCGCGGAGAATTGATACATTTAATTTTTGAGAGTTTTTCATAATTTCAGTAAGGGGACGAACGATGAGACAGAAATATTACATCACCACGGCAATCGCTTACGCTTCCGGCAAGCCGCATATCGGCAACACCTATGAGGCGGTATTGGCGGATGCCATCGCGCGGTATAAACGCTATCAGGGCTACGATGTCTTCCTCCAGACCGGCACGGACGAGCACGGCCAGAAGATCGAGGACAAGGCCAAGGCCGAGGGCATTACGCCGAAAGCCTACGTGGATCGCGCCGCAGGCGAGATCAAGCGTATCTGGGACCTGATGGGAACGAGCTACGACAAGTTCATCCGCACGACCGACGCCGATCACGAAGCGCAGGTGCAGAAGATTTTCAAGCGCCTCTATGAGCAGGGCGATATCTATAAGGGCTACTACGAGGGCATGTACTGCGTTCCGTGCGAATCGTTCTTCACGATGTCGCAGCTGGTGGACGGCAAGTGCCCGGACTGCGGCCGCGAGGTCAAGCCCGCCACGGAGGAAGCGTACTTTTTCAAAATGAGCAAGTATGCGCCGCGGCTGATCGACTACATCAATACGCATCCGGAATTCATTCAGCCCGTCGCGCGGAAGAACGAGATGATGAACAACTTCCTGCTGCCCGGCCTGCAGGATCTTTGCGTGTCCCGCACGTCGTTCAAGTGGGGCATCCCGGTCGATTTCGATCCGAAGCACGTGGTCTATGTTTGGCTCGACGCGCTTGTGAACTAC
>JAFUDD010000203.1 GCA_017459315.1 Clostridia bacterium
CAGCTGCCGATCTTCCTCACGGCTTACATCGTGATCGGCTATGACGTTGTAATCGGCGCAGTCAAGGGCTTGTTCAAAGGACACGTTTTCGGCGAATCATTCCTCATGACAATTGCAAGCGTCGGCGCATTCTGCATCGGCGAGTTCCCGGAGGCTGTCGCGGTCATGCTGTTCTATCAGCTCGGCGAAATGCTGGAGGATATCGCGGTGGATCGTTCGCGTGATTCGATCACGGACCTGATGGACATTCGCCCCGATACGGCGACGGTCTGGCAGGACGGCGCATGGGTGACGGGCAAGCCGAACAAGGTTAAGGTCGGCAGCCGCATCCTCGTCAAGCCCGGCGAGCGAATCCCGCTCGACGGCGTGGTGGTCGAAGGCAAATCTGCGCTCGATACGCGCGCGCTGACCGGCGAATCCGTGCCGCGCTCGGTACAGGAGGGGGACGCGGTGCTGTCCGGCTGCATCAACGAAAGCGGCGCGCTGACCATCGAAACGACCAAGTCTTTCTCCGAATCAACGGCGTCCAAAATTCTTGACCTTGTCGAGAATGCCGCAAGCCGCAAGGCGCCCTCCGAGCGTTTCATTTCACGGTTTGCGAAATACTACACGCCGATCGTCGTCGGTCTTGCCGCACTTGTGTTCCTGCTCGGCGGGCTGATCTCGGACAACTGGGTCGAATGGCTCCGCAAGAGTTTCGTATTCTTGGTTATTTCCTGTCCCTGCGCGCTGGTCATTTCGATCCCGCTGACGTTCTTCGGCGGCCTCGGTGCGGCAAGCAAGCACGGTATCTTGATCAAGGGCAGCAACTACCTCGAAGCGTTGACCGATATCGGCGCGGTCGTGTTCGATAAGACCGGCACGCTGACCAAGGGCGAATTTGCGGTGCAAAAGGTATTGCCGCATAACGTTTCCGAACAGGAGCTGCTCGGCGTCGCCGCATCGGCGGAACAGCTGTCCAATCACCCGATCGCCAAGTCGATTTTAGCAAAGTGCGACGCGCCCGAACTGCCCGCGTGCGATGTGTATGAGGAAATCTCGGGCCACGGCATCCGCGCCGAGTTCGGCGACGATACCGTGCTGTGCGGCAACGAAAAGCTGCTGCTGCTTTCCGGCATCCCGTTTGAGCCGGTCGAAGCCGACGGCACAAAGGTCTATGTCACGCGCAACGACGAATACCTCGGCTGCATCGTGATTGCGGATGCGGTTAAGACCGACAGCGCCGAGACGGTCGCGGCATTGAAGGAACGGGGAATCAAAACGGTGATGCTCACCGGCGACGGCAGGGCGACCGCCGAAGCCGTGGCAAAGACTGTCGGCGTAGACGAGTTTCACGCCGAGCTGCTGCCGCAGGATAAGGTCGAGAAGATCGAGACGCTCGCGGCGAGCGGCAAGACCGTGTTCGTCGGCGACGGCATCAACGACGCGCCGGTGCTCGCCAGAGCCGATATCGGCGTAGCCATGGGCGCGCTCGGTTCCGATGCCGCCATCGAAGCGGCGGACGTCGTCCTCATGACCGACGAACCGAAAAAGCTCGTCGAGGCGCTCGACCTTGCCAAGGCCACGCGCAAACTCGTGCTGCAAAACATCCTCTTTGCGCTCGGCATCAAGGTGCTGTTCATGCTGCTCGGCGTCCTCGGCATAGCGGGCATGTGGATCGCCGTGATCGGCGACGTCGGCGTCATGCTGCTGGCCGTGCTGAACGCCATGCGGATTTTGAAGAAGTAAAAAAAGTCCCAAAAGAGCAAGAACCGCTGTGATTGCAGCGATTCTTTTCCAATTAAAACAGGGTTGGCTGCCG
>JAFUDD010000019.1 GCA_017459315.1 Clostridia bacterium
AAGCTTCGCAGATCGATACAGAAGCGAATCCCCGTGCACAGCGACTGCGGATTTTATGCTCTGCACCGCCAAATACAACCCTGTGCCGCCGCGTAAAAGCCATCGTCCGATCCTTAAGCACGCATTGCCGAGTGGATACAGTCTGTCATGCCCGAAGCCATCCATCGCATATAGAACGCCTCCCATAAGCGTAAGCGGAAGAATGATCCCTGTCGCAGCAGATATCACGCCGCCGCAGACGGTTGATATCCCTTCCGAAACCGCTGCGCCGCTTGACGAAAAATCAAACGCAGCCAGAAAGCTGAGAATGACCGGCAGCATTATTTGTGCAGTTTGCGATACAGTACGCAGCATCGCTGCCGTATCTTTTAACAGCGGCAGTGTCGTTGTCAGCACAAGACAGCCGCCGAGCATGTGCAGCACTCCCTCCGGCAAGGCATGATTTCGGTCATTGTTTATTG
Source organism: Clostridia bacterium (assembly GCA_017459315.1). The sequence goes on from JAFUDD010000019.1 coordinate 462, forward strand.
CATACAGGATGGAAGCCGTCACTCCGAACCCGATATACAGCAGCAGATTCCGTCCGAACGCCGGAAGCTCAGGCATGAGAAGCCTTGCTATCAGACCGTGTATGTCTTTTTCTGTCCACGGAATACTTCCAGCGGAAGCCATCTGCGATAGAAAATCGGATGGCACAAAGGATGCCATTGGCAGGTGCTCCGCTACCCATTGGTCCCATGCGCTTAGATCGGTCAGAGACAAAACGGATGTGATCACATCCTCCGCTTCTCCCGCGTCCGATTGATAAAGAACAGATCGTACCAATAGAGAAACCGCTCTCATCATTACGGTACTGCCTCGTTCATCATGGCTACCCCGCTTTCGAGCAGCGCAACTGCCGCCGGCAATGCGCAGGTCAGCACACATATCCGTCCCCCGAGCTCTACCTTCTCCGCTGCAGACGAGGCGCCGTGATCCCGGCATACATCGGATGCAAACTGCGCCATGTAGGCTATACCGGTCATTTTCAGCAGCGCCCTTTGATAAACGTCAGAGACACCGAATTTTGTGCCGAGTGTCTGCAGCGCTTGCAGCATGCAGGTTGCCGGCTCCATCAGTACCATCAGCAAGGCAACGCCGGTGCCTATCCCGATCGGCAAAGCATATTCCGGTTTAGTAGCACGAATGAGCACAAACAAGCTCGTGCCGACTATGGCAATGGAAACAATTTTCCCCATCAATACAGCAAGAAGATCGAACGGATTGTGTCCAAAAGTTCTTTCAGCATAGAGAGCATCAGCATGGTTGCAAGAATCAATCCGACGATGGCGGCCACGGTTGCGACCTCTTCTCGTCCGTTCTGTTTAAGCAGCTGTACAATGACGGCTGCCAATATGCCGATGCCCGCGATCTTGAACAGCACGTCAATCTGCATAGATTTCCTTTCTACCACAACAGGATTGCCAATACAGCGCCGCATAAAGCGCCGACGGCTCGAAACATTCCCGTTCGTGTCTTCTCCTCTTCCGTATGCTTAGCTGCTTTTGAAAAGCATTCGATTAACGCGCGTCCCTCCGCTGCGATCTCGCTTGTCCCTTTATTCTGCATCGTATGGATAAACCGTGTGATATATGTCTGCTCTTTAGGGAGCAGGTATCGGAACTGCTCCGCTGCTTCTGCCGTGCCTTCCAAAATATGCAGCATCCGCATCTCTTTCTCCTCCTTTGCAAAAGATCGAATCGGCAGTTTTCGTGTTTGCACATGCAAAAGGATGGATTCCGTCTCTCGAATCGCTGTTTGTATATCGTCTGCTCTTCCTTCGATCCCCGCAGCTTTGCAAAATCCAATGCCGACACATACGGCAAAGGCCAATACAATAGCAAGCAGTTTCATGTTGCCGTATTCTCCGTCCAAAGATCGCCGTTTGTATCCCAAACAGAAGAAACTGTCCCCGGATTCGGCCGATCCGATAGCAGGACATATCGGTCGAATACATGATCGGCAAGCATTTGCCGCATCACTTCCTTTTGTTTTACGTCGTTTAGTGTTCCGGCATGAACGGTGGACAATATCGTTACTCCGCTTCCCTTTGCGTGTCGGATCGCATCCATGTCCTGCTTTTCGATCAGCTCATCCGTCGCCATCACCTGCGGCGACAGCGCAGCCTGCATCCGTTCCAATGCATCTGCTTTCTTCATGCCGCATATCACATCTGTTCTGTTTCCGAGATCAAAGCGGCGTTCTCCGTCATATTTGCCGCAAAGCTCAAATCGCTCATCGGCAACACATACCCTTTGCGGCAAGATGCCGCACAACCCATCGGATACGATACGGATCAAATCGCGCAGAACCGTTGTTTTGCCGCATCCCGGCGGTGAAAGCAGCAACGTCGAGAGGATTCGTCCGTTTCCTGTAACCCAAGGCACAAGCGGTATTGCGGCATTCTTCATCTCCCGCACGATCCGAATGCAAAAGCCTGTTATGACTGCATACCGATACTGCCCTGCGGCGTCACGAATCGTTCTTCCCGCAATTCCGACGCGATACCCGCCGTTGATCGTAAAAAAGCCGTTTGCAAGTTCTGTCTCCCATGCATACACGGCATGTTGGCAAAGCCCTGCCAGCAGCATTTCGCAATCCCAGCTTGTCAGCACGGGTTTACGACCCGGCCCATAAATCAGTCGGTCATGGTCTGTAAACGTCAGCTGCATCGGCAGGTCGGCGCGAAGATGTATTTCCGTCAATGTATCTTCGTTCTCTACGGCCGCCAACACCTCCGCTATCGGGTTTGGCAGCAAAGGAAGCAAATCCTCTTTCCATCGTTCCATGCTCGTCCTCCGTTTGCTTAACTGTATGCCCTGCAACGGGTATATATGAAAGGAACCGTACCATCTGGCACGGTTCCTATTTTGTCAAAAAATGAACTACAGCAGAGTCCGAAAGCTCATTCCGGTCGTATGCTCA
>JAFUDD010000204.1 GCA_017459315.1 Clostridia bacterium
TAGTGATTCACGACCATCAAAATGTTGTATTCCACACCGTATTGCTCGAACAGGGCGACCGTCTGTATCACACGGTCGAACGTACCTTTGCCCTTCACATCCGTCCGCATTTTGTTCTGCACTTCGCGCGGACCGTCAAGCGACAGGCCGACAAGAAAGTTGTTTTCCGCTAAAAATGCCGCCCATTCGCCGTTGATCAGCGTCCCGTTGGTCTGAATCGTGTTTTGAACAACGATATGGCGCGTGTTATACCGCAGCTGCAGCTCGAGCAGCCGACTATAAAACTGCAGTCCCATCAGCGTCGGCTCCCCGCCTTGGAAGGAAAACGTGACGGAGCCCTCCGCATACTCGAATGCACGGCGCACCAGCAGTTCCTGCGTTTCGGGCGTCATTCGTCCGTAGGAACCATGCTCGCGATTCTCCATTTCGTCATAGTAAAAGCAATAGGCACAGCGAAGGTTGCAGCTGCCCGATACGGGCTTGATCAACATATTCAGCGGCGGCATAGCATTCCCCCGAAATAAAAATGGTATGAATCAGAATGGCGGCAAGTGCGGAGATCCGTTGACCTCCGCACTTTCTCACTTTGACGTCACGAAGCGGGCTGTTCGTTCAGCCGCACTGTGATGACGGGACTTTCCGCATAGCCGTAACGGACGGCTTTGACTTCGATTTCGCTGCCTGCGGGCACCTCGAACGGCTCAGCATACAGATGCCAGTAACCGTCCCGGTCCACGCCCTTGATCCGGTAGCCGACAGAGGACGAGGAGGTGACGCCCTCCAGCTTCAGCCACACGGTGTGCGTATCGGAATAGGAGCGGTAGACATTCGGAATTTCCGTGATCGGCTGCACGCCGTTCGGATACCATGCTGCGATCATCTCGTCCTCGGTCAGTCCGCTGTCGGGATAGACTGAAAGAAAGTCCTTGAGCGCGCCGCGCATCCGCTCCAGAGTATCCGCATATGCGGGATCGGCGGCAAGGTTATGCAGCTCCCACGGATCGGCTTCCAGATCATACAGTTCTTCCTCAGGCAGCACATCGAACCAGGTCAGCTGATCGCCGGTCAACTGCCCTTTTTCATGCATGCTCCACAGCTCTTGCATAAAGTCAAGCTGGTCGCGGTAATCCACATGCTGGGCACCGGTTCGTCCGGAGCCGAAGTCATAATTGTAGATATGCCTGTATCGGCTGTCCCGCACGGACTTCTGTTCGTAAAACGCTTCGCTCATGCGGTCACGCGCAGCATACACATATTGACGGGGTTCGGCCTTATCGCTGCCGAAGACGATCTGTCCCTCCATGTAGTCGGGAATCTCGATGCCCGCCATGTGCAGGATCGTCGGCGCCATATCGACAAAGCTGATCAGATCGTCGCAGACAGAGCCGGCCTCGTAATCCGCGGTGCGCCATTTTTCGGGGACATACAGGATCATCGGAACCTTCGTTCCCGTATCATACAGTTCTCGCTTGCCGCGTGGCAGGCAGTCGCCGTGATCGGTCGTAAACAGGATGATTGTATCATCGGCAAGGCCGTCCTCCTCCAGCATATCCAGAACAGCGCCTACCTGCGTATCCATCATGTGAATGTTATCGTAATGCTGCGCCATCGTGCGCCGCGCAAGCTCCGTATCGGGATAATACGGCGGCAACTCGACAGCAGACGGATCTGTGACAAGCTCGGTACCGTCCTTCAGGAAGATAATACCGCTTTCATGCGTTGTCAAAAAGTTGACCTCGCCGAAGAACGGCTGTTCGCTGTCCTCACGATTTCTCCACAGCGGCGTATAGGAATCGGTCTGTTCGGCAGGGTATTTCTGATCCTCATAGTCCCAGATCGTGAAGGGACCGGACTCGAACAGACTGTGGCTGTACTGATAGTCGAGTTTGCCGCTCGTGAAGGTGTAGTAGCCTTCTGCCCGCATCCATTCGGGAAACGCCTTCACGCCTTCGGGGACAACGCTCTTGTAGTTCTTGTTTTCGGTACGCATATGCTGCGCGCCGAAAGACTCCGTATACATACCGGTCAAAAACGAGGCGCGGCTCGGCGCACAAACGCCGGATGCTGTAAATACGTTCGTAAAGCGAACGCCGCGGGAGGCAAGCTCGTCAAGCCGCGGCGTGTTTGCGAGCGGGTCGCCGTAGCAGCCGAGATGCGCGCTTGTGTCCTCCGGCATGATGACCAAAATGTTCGGACGCTCCTGCTGCGGTTCGACTTCGGCAAAGGTCGATGTGATCGGGGACAAACCGACGACGGCACCGAGTCCCATGGCGGTCGCGCAAAGTCCGGAGGCCAGACGATGCGGAATACGGTTGAAATTCATGTTTTTTCCTCCTTACGCAAACACTTTTCCGTCAAGCGCCGGCACCCAGACGGAGGCAGGGCAAACGAGCAGCTTTTCACCGACGACAGACTTGAACGGAAAGGATAAATCGCCGTTGGCGTCCGGCACAATGACAAGATTATAGGGGAGAGGATCCTCAGCCATCATAACCTCCTCGACATGGAGCGTCAGCGTTCCGTCCGCAAAACTCCATTTGCCGCTTGCCTGTACAAAACGCTCACCGAACGGCATTTCAAAATGCTGATCGAGATAGCCGACCATGTAAAGCTGACTGCCGTCCACATCGAAGCGGAACACCTCGATCGTAGCGGGATCGGCGTTCGGATCGGTCACGGTGATCGGCTGTGTGATGACAAGGCCGCCGTAGGACAGCGCGACCGATGTATCGTCCAGCGTCAGCGCATCGGCTGTCTCGACCGTGTAATCCGAAATCTCCTTTTGCGAATGATCGGAATACGTCGCCGTAACGATCATGCCTGCTGTATCAAACGTCTCGCCGAGATCGTAGTCCGCTTTGTCCGGCGCTTTGGTGATTGCGATTCGCACGGGATACGGTTTGTCCGGTTCATAGTTCGGCACATACGGCGTCGGCTCGGGCGTCGGCTCGGACGGTTGTTCCGTGGGTGTCGCTGGCTGTTCCGCGGCCTCGGCCTGCCTTGCCGGAGCGTTGGTGGGCGACGCCGTTTCTGCCGGCGCCGCATTGCAGCCGACTGCCAAAAGCAGCAGCGGCAGCAGGATCACGGCAACGGCTTTTTGCAGATGTTTCATGCTGATAGGTTCCTCCTGTTCTCCTCGGGATCTGAGGATGATTTTACTGTAACAATACAAAAAACTGCCGTCCCTTTCTATAGGAACAGCAGATTCTGAATAAAAACGGAATAGATTGAAAGGTTTAGAAAGACGTATTAGGAACGCTCTTTTGTCAGATACTGTTGATAACGGTTCATGAATGCCTTCTTTTTCGGGTGGCTGATGTCCAAGGAACAGTTGTCCAAAACGGCCGTGTATCCCTTAACGGATTGCACATATTTCAGGTTGACCAGATAGCATTGATTGCAGCGGGTAAAGGAATAATCCGACAATTTCTGTTCTGCATCTTTGAGCGTTCCGTACTGGCGATAGTCCCCGTGAAGAGTATGGTAGACGATATGGTGTTCGTCCGTTTCGACATAACGGATGTCGCCCGGAAGCAAGCCTTTCCAACCGTGATCGGTATTGACCATGATGCGGCTTTGGGCAGATTCCGGCAATCTGCGGATGGCTCTCGACAGTTTCAATGCAAAATCGTAGTAGCTGACCGGTTTTACAATATAGTCAAATGCCTGTACGGAATACCCTTCTATCGCATATTGCGTCAGACTTGTCAAAAAGATCAAAACCACATTCGGATCAAGCTCGCGCAAA
>JAFUDD010000205.1 GCA_017459315.1 Clostridia bacterium
ATTCCGCAGACGTATCCACACTATGGCCTTGCGGAGTTTTCCGGCTACTATTCGACGGTACGTGAGTTCGTCAATATGTCCGAAGAACGGTGGATGGAGATTTTAAAGCTCGGCTGTGAGAACATCGGCCGCAATCTGAACGATACGCGTGGACTGTTCCATTCCTTCCGCGATGCGCGCGCCACTATGATGCAGCTGTTCAGCGACTTGCTGTCCTTTGGCTATAACCGTATTGCGAAATGGGAAATCGTTTTTGAGCTCCGCCTCAAAAAGTCAACGCATATCCGAATCTATGCGGATGTCTTGTTGATCACACCGCACCATGTATTTACAATGGAATTTAAAATGAAGGATAGGATCGCAGCAGAGGAGGTCAGCCAATGCGCCAAGTATTGCGACTATCTGGATGTGATTTTCGGGGACGGATATGAGATCGTTCCGGTGCTCGTGCTCACGAAAGCACATGATCTGTATGAAGATGCCGTCGTAAAAGGAACCGACGCATCTATTCAGGTATGCTCGGGCGATATGCTGTATAACGCCTTGGATGCCTATCTGGGCTTTTTGAATTAAAAATTCCAATTTCTCTTTCTATACCGGCGCGATTTGAACGCCGGTTCTTTTTATCTTGCGTAACGGACCCGCATTTGTTATACTATAAAGGGAATTTATGCGAACACGGAGGAACGAAATGAATCCCTTTGTTCACTTGCATGTACATACGCAATACAGCCTTTTGGACGGCGCAGCACGGATACCCGAGCTTGTGAAACGTGCTAAGGCGCTTGGTCAGCCGGCGCTTGCTATCACAGATCACGGCGTGCTGTACGGCATTATCGACTTTTATCGCGCCTGTAAAAAGGAAGGAATCAAGCCGATTATCGGTATCGAAGATTACGTGACCAAGGGCAGATACGATGCAACCGATGTGCGCGAGCGGGATTACGCACATCTGATTCTGCTTGCCAAAAATGAAACGGGGTATCGAAACCTGATGCTGCTGTCGAGCGAGGCGTTTACGCACGGTTTCTATTATAAGCCGCGAATTGACTATGATCTTTTGGAGCAGCATTGTGAGGGACTTATCTGCCTTTCCGCCTGCTTGGCAGGCGATATTCCGCAGGCGCTGCTGCGCGGACAGGATGAGGAAGCCAAGAAAATGGCAAAGCGGCTTCATCGCATGTTCGGGGAAGACTTTTATATCGAACTTCAGAACCACGGCATTCGGGAGCAGCTCGAGGTTTTGCCGAAGCTCAAAGCGCTTGCCGCAGAGCTCGGTATTCAAACTGTTATTACAAACGATATCCATTATGTCAATCGTGAAGACGCCGAGGTGCAGGACGTTCTGCTCTGCATTCAGACACAACGATACGTGGATGAACCGGATCGTATGCGGATGGGCGCGGAGGAATTCTACGTCAAGTCCTACGACGAGCTTGCCAAGGTATTTCCGCATGATCTGGATTCTCTTGACCGAACCTTGGAGATTGCGGACAAGTGCAATGTCGAGATCGAGTTTGGCGTTCGACGTATGCCGGCGTATGTCGCGCCGGACGGTTCCACCGATAATTACGCGTTTTTGCGTAACCTCTGCGTCGAAGGGATGGCACGGAAAATGCCAAATGCCGACAAAGTTGCATGGGATCGACTGGAATATGAACTTGGCGTCGTGTCCAAGATGGGTTTTGTCGATTATTATTTGATCGTTTGGGATTTTATCCACTATGCCAAATCGCACGGCATCATGGTCGGCCCCGGACGCGGCAGCGGCGCGGCGTCCTTGATGGCGTATTGTATTGATATCACGGATGTGGATCCGTTGTAATACAAT
>JAFUDD010000206.1 GCA_017459315.1 Clostridia bacterium
CTTGCTGTATACGCTGCCGCCGCTTGGGAACAGCAGCAGCCCGCCGCGATAGACCATCGCATAGCGAACCGTCTTGCCGTCCGCCGTCTTGTATCCGCCGAGGTCGCGCACGTTGCGCACGCCGTCGGCCTTCAGCGTCTTGCGCGCCGTGATCACGCGTACGCCCGTGCCGGTACGGAACGTGCCGATCTCGGACGTATTCCCCTTTGCGTCGGTCACGCTCCACCAATACGAGGTGTCCGGCAGGAAAATGCCGACCGGCAAACGCATCTTGTCCGTCGTCCACGCCTCGGCGCCGGTCATGGCTTCGTTGTCCGCTATGCGCACCGTGTACGGCGCTTCGCCGCCCGTCCAAGAGAGCACTATCTCCTGTCCGTCATGCGCGGCGTCGGTCTTTTTGTATGCGTTCTCCTTCAAATACGTGAGGCTTTCCCCCACGGGCATTGCCAAATACGCAGACAGCACATCGTCGTTGATCGCAACGACCTCACCCGCGTGGGCGCTCGTCAGCTCTACCTTTGCCGCCGGCGCCGCACTCGAACAGGCGACGGTGAGCAGTAAGGCGCAAAGCAGCGCCGCAAGGATTCTTCCCAATACTCTTTTCATACGTCCTCCTGTGCATGAACGCTCTGATCTGTATATATTTTACGCAATCCTTTCGCACTCCGCAATCGTTCCCGCATACTCTGGCTTTTGCACAGCATGGATTACAAAAGAGCAGGAAGCGACGTACTTCCTGCCCATAAAAGCTATTTTACTTTGCCGCGTTCTCCTGCCAAAATGCAACTGCTTCTTCCATCCAGCCATAAGCTTCCGTCCCTTCGGCAAGGCCAAGTCCGTGCTTGCCGCCGACAAAGTATCGCGTGATGTGCGGTATACCGGCATTTTCCAGCGCCGTCTCCATCAGGTGTGTATGAACGGCTACCGTTTCATCCTCCACAAAGACCCATTTATATGTGGGAGGATAAGCGGCATCCACATTTTCATCAGCACTTAAGCTGCGTTTACGATCCTCGGAAGCATTTTCTCCAACGAGATTGCTGCGGCTGTCTTCAAAGATATGCGTGCTGGCATAAGCAAGAATGGCCGCTGCCGGACGAGGCTTTCCGTAATGCGCAGCGCCAACGACGTTGGACGACCACGTTGCGGCCAAATGCCCGCCCGCGGACGAACCGCAAACCGCATAGTTATCCATTGACACATGGAAATGATCCTTGTTTTGCTCGATTATCTCATACGCGGTATTCACGTCATCCAGCGGCGCGGGGTGCTCCATGTTGACGGAGTATTCCAAAATGAATGCGTTGAAGCCGAGACGGTTAATCGCCGCCGCATAGTCATAGCCCTCTTGCCGCATATAGACGGCTTCATAGCCGCCGCCGGGGAAAACCAGAACGAACGGCTTATCCTCTCCAACGAGCGACGCAGTCAATGTTACTCGACTTCCGTTTTCATTGACGCGCACCGTATATGTCGTATAGGTATCTGTTTCGGTCGCTGACGGACAGGTATAAATCGGATACGAAGCAGTCAGCTCCCCATAGTGAACAACAACTTCCTTTTCTCCATACGGTGCAAACGCGGGTTTATCGAACGTACATGCCGAGGTCGGGATCGTATTTTGCGAACCATCCGACAAGGTCGCCGTGATAACAAGGCCTTCCGGGTCGATTTCATTGCCGGATACATACCAATACTTCGCGTTCGTTGCGTCCACGGTAATGGCTGTCGGTTCTACAGGCTTTGCGCAGCCCAGCAAAGAAACTGCGGCAAACAAACAGATCAACAACAGAACTTTTTTATACCAACAATTCATATTGCATGTCTCCTTTTATCTTTTTTCACACATCTTATTTTTACACAAAAGCATTTCAAGTGCAATTCATATTGCATATCTTAAGCATTACACGGCTTACTCTTTTCAGAGATACAAAAAGAGCAGGAAACGGTGTGCTTCCTGCCCTCTGTGTATGGCTGTATAAAAGTCTTTTGCTGCGCTTACCGCTTATCCGTCTTTGCCGCGGCCTTGGTGCCGATGGCCTGGAACACCTGCACGAGCACGACGAGCAGCACAACCGCTGCCGCCATGACGCCGTACATATAGCGGTTATAGCCGTAGGTGATCGCGAGCTTGCCCAATCCTCCGCCGCCGACGGCGCCGGACATGGCAGTATAGCCAAGGATCGTGGTAATCGCAATCGTGAAATTCGAGATCAGCGACGGGACGCTCTCCTTGAGCATGACCTTCGTGATAATCTGCATCGGCGTCGCGCCCATCGAGCGCGCCATTTCAATGAGGTTCGGATCGACCTCGCGGAGGCTGCTCTCGACAAGCCGCGCCACAAACGGGAACGCGGCGATCACAAGCGGAACGACCGACGCCATCGTGCCGTAGGCCTTGCCTACGATCAAGCGTGTCAGCGGGATCACGACGATCATCAGAATGATGAACGGCACCGAGCGCAATACGTTGATCACAATGTTCAGCGTTTGCAGCAGCCACTTGGGCAGCGGCAGCACGCCGTCCTTTTCCCCCGCGACGAGCAGCACGCCGAGCGGCAGGCCGATCACGATTGCCAGCGCGGTGGCGAGCACCGTCGCATACAGCGTTTCCCAAACCGCGAACGGAAATTCCGAAGAAACAATGCTCCATGTATCGGAAAGCGACTCATGCAACAGGTGCGGCATTGGGCTTCACCTCCTCGGCAATGATCTCCGGCTCCCCGGCAAAGTATGTCAGCGCACGGCGCATTTCGTCCGCGCTGCCGACCTCCAGCACCATTGAGCCGTATTCCTTTTCGGAGATCGTCTTGATCGACGCGTCCAAAATATTCGCCATGATATGCTGCTCCATCGCCATGCGCGCAATCAGCGGCTGCGTCGCCGTGCTTGCGCCGCGGAACACGACGCGGATGCGGCGCTTTTCCCCCTCGGCGGCGGGCAATTCCTCATACCCGTCCGGGAACACAAGCCGCTTGGCGGCAGCGGACTTCGGCGCGGAGAAAACCTCCTCCACGTTCCCTTCCTCGACGACGGAGCCGTTATCGAGGATTGCAACACGCGTACAGATCTCCTCAACGACGCTCATCTGGTGCGTGATCAGGATGATCGTGATATGCAGACGTGAATGCAGTTCGCGCAAAAGCGAAAGGATATCGTGCGTCGTTTTGGGATCAAGCGCGCTCGTTGCCTCGTCGCACAGCAGCACCTTCGGCTCGGTCGCCAGCGCCCGCGCGATCGCGATACGCTGCTTCTGTCCGCCCGAAAGCTGCGCGGGGTACGCGTCGGCCTTATCGGGCAGCCCGACAAGCGCCAAAAGCTCTCTGGCGCGCTTTTCGGCTTCCTTCCGTTTCACGCCCGCCAGTTCGAGAGGAAAGCAGATGTTTCTTAAACACGTGCGCTGCGCCAGCAGGTTGAAGCTCTGAAAGATCATCGTGACCTTGCGGCGAAGCTCGCGGAGCTCCTTCTCCGAAAGCGCGCACAAATCCTGCCCGTCGATCCAAACCGTTCCTTCGGTCGGACGTTCGAGCAGGTTGATGCAGCGCACCAATGTGCTTTTGCCCGCACCCGACATGCCGATAATGCCGTAGATATCCCCGTCGTTCACCGTGAGAGACACGTTTTTAAGTGCCTCCACGGTGCCGTCGGCGGTGCGGAATGTTTTTGTCAGCCCTTCCAGTTGAATCATGCGTTACTTCTTGAGGTCGTCCAGGGAGGACAGCTTGCCCGCATACAGACCGAGCGGTTCGACATGAACAAACGTGAGCGTCACGATGTTGGTGCCGTTCTCGGCATTGAAGTTGTTCAGATACGGCTCATGCTGGAAGTAGTTTGCGTCCACCTCGCCGGAATCGACCACGAGGTTCGGCTGCACGTAATCGGTATATTCGATGATCTCCAAGTTGATGCCCTTTGCCGCAAGGATTTCCTTGGCGACCTTGAGGATCTCGGCATGCGGTGTCGGAGAGGCCGCGACAGTCACGGTCACGCCGTTCAGCGCCGCGTAGTCGATGGAAGCATCATAGCCGTCGCCCGGATTTTCAACCGTGCTGACCGCGCCGAACTCGGAACCATGCTCCAAGATGAAGTCTGCGACCTGCTTGGATTCCAACGCCGCCTTCAGAGCAAGCAGCTTCGGTTCGGCCTCGCTGCCGGCCTTGACCGCGAGGATATTGCTGTACGGGGATTCTGCGCCTTCACGGATCAAGGAATCCTTGCCGGGGTTCAGGCCGGCACCCGCTGCATAGTTCGAATTGATGACAGCAAAGTCTACGTCCTTGAGCATCGACGGGAGCTGCGCGGCTTCGATCTCTTCGATCGTGATGTTATAGGGGTTCTCCGCAATATCGAGCTTGGTAGCAGTCTCGCCCGAGCCTTCCTTCAGCTTGATGAGGCCGTTGGCTTCAAGGAGGCGCAGGGCGCGCGCTTCGTTGGTCGGATCGTTCGGGACCGCGATGGTAAAGCTCTTGGCAGCGCCGGACGCGCAGCCGACGGCGAAGGAAGCACCGAGAACGAGAACGAGCAGCAGGGAAATCAGTTTTTTCATGGTTTTTTCTCCTTTATGTATTGGTCGTTAGGGGCATATAAAA
>JAFUDD010000020.1 GCA_017459315.1 Clostridia bacterium
GACTGGACGGACTTACGGCGATGTTGGTGATATGACATTCTTCGAACAAGACCCACATGCCGCAGTAGCCGATCAGTTTTCCATCCAGCTCCGCGACAAGGTAATGCGCCAGATGATTCTCGAGCTCGGAAAGCAGGGATCGCTTGGACCAAGGCATGCGAAACGACAATGTTTCGATTTTGTACACGTCGGAAATGTCCGACTGTGTCATGGCACGGATGCTTAACATGGCTTCATCCGCTCCGCTTGCGATAATTTCAAGTACATTGGAGAAATCTGCTTCTCCCCTGTCCGCTCCGCGGCAATCCGCACAACGGATTCGGCAGAAGGCAAAGCCTTGTCCGAAGCGGATGTTCCGGTGATACGGCAGCTTTCCGGCAAGTTTTCAACGAAAGGAATGACTTCGCAGGCGCAAGGTGCCGTCAAACATTGACACCCGCGGTATACAGCACCGTAGCCGTTTCCGTTACGCGCGTCGATCAACGCGCAGACCGGCATATCCGTATCGTGAAAAGGATATGCAAGAGATTCCAAAGCGTTGACGGCAATAACGGGCTTGCCGTGTGCAAGCCCAAGTGCGTTTGCCATCGTCACGCCAATGCGAACGCCGGTGAAGGAACCGGGACCTACGTCTGCGGCAAAGGCGTCCATATCCGCTGTGGAAAGACCGTTTTCACGCAATAACTCTTCTGCTGCAGGCAGAACAGACTCCGCATGTCTCTTTTCAGCGGATAACGTTTTGGATATAACGTTGCCGTCCACATACAAAGCAACAGACGCGATCACATCCGTTGTTTCAAACCCGAGAATTTTCATAAGGCGTTTACCAGCTTTTCATACACTTGTCCTTGCGGCTTTAGGGACACACAACGCGGTTCCATGCCGGAACCGAGGATATGAATATCAAGCCGATCCTTCGGCAGACATTCCGGCACCAGATCGGCCCACTCCATCAGAACGATTCCGTCTTGTGACAGATAATCCGAAAATCCGATGGCATACAGCTCATCTGCATCGGAGAGCCGATACGCGTCAAAATGGAACAGCGGCGGATCGGATGGATATTCCTGCACAATTGTGAAGGTCGGACTTGTCAGCGACGGAATACCGAGAGACAAAGCCACTCCTCTTGCCAATACGCTTTTGCCGGCACCGAGGTTGCCGTAAAGCGCGACAAAGCTGCCCGTGTGTAGAAGATCACCGAGCTTTTGCCCGAGAGAAAGCATGTCCGCTTCCGTATTGACGGTTATCGTACGTTCCATTAGAACAGCTTCCTTTCCAACAGCTCTGCGGAGAAATCGCCGAACCGATCCTCTGCAATCGCTTTTCTGGCGTCCTCCATCAGGCGCAGAGAGAACCGAAGATTATGAATCGAAATCAGCTGCGCGGATAAAATTTCGTCAGCCTTGATCAGATGGCGAATGTAGGCTCGCGTGAAATGGCGGCACGTATAGCAGTCACACTCCTCTTCGATCGGTGAGAAGTCGTGTTCAAAGGTTTTGTTGCGCAGC
>JAFUDD010000207.1 GCA_017459315.1 Clostridia bacterium
CCGCTCGGCGAACCGGTCACAGACCGTCGTCCGCTCGATGTCGGGCGGCAACCAGCAGAAGGCGATCATCGGCAGAGAGATCGAGCAGGACGCCCCGCTGTGCATCTTCGTGCAGCCGACGCGCGGCCTCGATGTCGGCGCGATTGAATACATCCATAAGCAGCTTGTCGCCGAGCGCGACGCGGGCAAGGCCGTCTTGCTTGTCTCGCTCGAACTGGACGAGGTGATGAGCGTGCCGGATCGCATCCTTGTCATGTATGAGGGTGAGATCGTCGGCGAATTCGACCCGAAGAAAACGACGGTCGAGGAGCTGGGCCTGTACATGGCGGGCGCCAAGAATATGTACCGCGAAGTGGGCGGGGAGGTGAAGGACGCATGAAAAAAGGCTTAGTATCGGTTCTTTCCTCCATTGTTTCGATCCTTGTCGGCTTGCTGTTCGGCTTCATTCTGCTGATGCTGGTGAACCCGGAACAGGCCGGAACAAAGTTCGTGGAAATGATGACACTTGGCATTTCCTCCGGCAATGTCGATCCGCTTGCCAAGATCGCCAAGGTGCTGTATCAGGCGGCACCGCTTGTCATGACGGGTCTTGCCGTGGCGTTTGCGTTTAAGACGGGTCTGTTCAACATCGGCGCATCCGGCCAGTATACGGTCGGCGCATTTGCGGCGCTGACCTGCGCCATCGCGTTCCAGATGCCGTGGTGGATCTGCCTGATCGCCGCTATGATCGCAGGCGCGGTGTGGGGCATGTTCCCGGGCTTGTTCAAGGCACTGTTCAACGTCAACGAGGTCATCACCGCGATCATGTTCAACTGGATCGCGCTGTTCTCGGTCAACCTCGCGTTCATGAACATGAAGAACTCGGCGGGCAAGCTCGACATGCTGCCGATCGCGTGGACGCCGTCGCCCTTGAAGGATCGTACCGTGGCCCTGAAGGCCGCGAACCCCGGCGCGATCATCCCGAAGATGGGATTGGACGAGCTTCTGAACTCCAACTACATGAATATCGGCATTTTCTTTGCCATCCTGTTTGCCATCGTGCTGTGGGTCGTGCTGAACCGTACGACGTTCGGTTACGAGCTCAAGGCCTGCGGCTATAACCGGAACGCTTCTATCTACGCCGGTATCTCCGCCAAGCGGAATATCGTGCTGTCGATGGTGATTGCGGGCGCTATGGCGGGCGTGTCCGGCGGGTTGTATTACCTGTCCGGCGTTGCGGAGTACAACATTATCAAGACGCTCCCGGCAATGGGCTTCAACGGCATTTCGGTCGCGCTGCTCGCCACCTCGAACCCGGTCGGCTGTATCTTCAGCGCCCTGTTCATTTCCTACATTCAGGTGGGCGGCGAATCGCTGCAGCCGGTGTTTGCCAAGGAGATGATCGACATTATCATTGCCGTGATCATTTATCTGTCGGCCTTCGCGCTGATGACGAAGATGATCATTACCAACCTGATGAAGAAAAAGGCAAAGAAGGGGGCTGTGCAGAAATGAGCGACGCGGCAAAAATCATTGCGGATATTATCAGTTCCACCGTATTGTTCACGGTCCCGCTGCTGCTCGTCGCGCTCGGCGGTATGTTCTCCGAACGCAGCGGCATCATCAATATCGCTCTTGAGGGCATCATGGTCATCGGCGCGCTGATGGGCTGTCTTGCGATGCGCTGGCTCGATGCGGCGGTGACGGCGGGCGCCATGGGCGGTCAGCTTGCCATGCTGCTTTCGATCCTGATCGCGGGCGTTTCGGGCGTTGTGTTCTCGCTGCTGCTCGCGTTCGCCTCGATCAACCTCAAGGCCGATCAGACCATCGGCGGCACCGCGCTGAATATGTTGGCGCCGGCACTTGCCATCGTGCTCACGTGGGTCGTGCAGGGCCAGGGCCAGACGACGATTTTGATTCCGAGCTGGGCGCGCATCACACAGGAAACGCTCGGCGTCGCCAAGCAGGATACGTTCTTCCAGACGCTGTTGTTCAAGGATATGTACTTGACCACGGTGGTGGCGATCGTGATCTTTATCGTTGCGACGATCCTGCTGTACAAGACCAAGTTCGGTCTTCGTCTTCGCGCGTGCGGCGAGCATCCGCAGGCGGCGGACTCGGTCGGCATCAACGTGTATCGGATGCGGTACGCGGGCGTGCTGATTTCCGGCTTCATCGGCGGCATCGGCGGCCTTGCGTTCACGTTGGCTGCGGGCGCAGGCTTCCAGTCGAGCGTGGCGGGCTACGGCTTCCTCGCACTCGCCGTTATGATCTTCGGTAACTGGAAACCGCTGTCAATCCTCGGTGCGGCGCTGTTCTTCGCCTTGTTCAAGGTGATCGGCGCGTATGCTTCGAGCATCCCGTTCCTGCCGCAGTTCAAGGGCATCGAGGGTACCAGCACCTATCTGTGGCCCATGCTGCCGTACATCATTACAATGATCGTACTCGTCCTTACGTCCAAGAAGTCCCGCGCGCCGAAGGCCGAGGGCATTCCCTACGACAAGGGACAGCGGTAACGGTCGGCTTTTCGCACAGCAAAGGAACCTTTCGGGCAAAATCCGCAAGGTTCCTTTTTCTTCGCGTTTTGGAAAAATTGACAGCGCCGCCGCACAATGGTATGATGAATAAAACGGGAAAGCGGGCGGCAAAGCGCAGGCTGCCAAAAGCTTGATTCCCGCTCGAAAGGAGAACCTATGCAGGACCCGCTGTATGTCGGTTTGATGAACGATTCCTTCCCGCCGCAGATCGACGGCGTCGCCAACGCCGTGATGAATTATGCGGACGTGATTACGCAAAAATACGGCAAGGCGCTCGTTGCCGCGCCGTACTATCCCGATGCGCCGGACGACCGGTTTCCGTATCGTGTCGTGCGGTATCAAAGCATCGACGTGACCGACTGGGTCGGTTACCGCGCGGGCAACCCGCTCGATCCCAAGGCTATCGACGCGATTTCCAAGGAGCCGTTGCACATTCTGCACGCGCATTGTCCGGTCACGGCGGTCATGCTCGGCCGGGCGCTGCGGGAAACGATGAACATTCCGATGGTGTTCACGTACCATACGAAGTTTGACATCGACATTCGCAATGCGATCTCGCAAAAGCTCCTGCAGGAGGCCGCGATCCATGCGCTCGTTCGGAATATCGAATCCTGCGACGACGTGTGGGTCGTCAGCCGCGGCGCGGGCGAAAACCTGCGTTCGCTCGGCTATAAGGGCGAATATACGGTGATGGAGAACGGCGTGGACGTACCGAAGGGCCGCGCTTCCGTGGAGGCTGTGGATGCCCTGCGCACGGAATACGGCCTCGACGCGAATGTGCCGACGTTCCTGTTCGTCGGTCGGCTCATGTGGTATAAGGGAATCCGCATCACGCTCGACGCGCTGCGTGTCCTAAAGACCGATGGCAAACGCTTCAAAATGCTGTTTGTCGGCGGCGGCGCGGATGCGGAGGAGATGCAGGCTTACGCAAAGGAATTGGGCATCGCGGACGAATGTTTGTTCACCGGCCCGATCCGCGACCGGGAAAAGCTGCGCGCCGTTTATTCGCTGGCCGATCTGTTCCTGTTCCCGTCTACGTTCGACACGAACGGCCTTGTCGTGCGTGAAGCCGCAGCGTCCGGCCTCGGCTCAGTGCTGATTGCGAACAGCTGTGCGGCGGAGGGCGTCACGGACGGACAAAACGGCCTGCTAATTGAGGAAAATGCGGACGCGATGGCAAAGGCTTTGCTGTCGATCATGGATAACCCGAACGCCATGCACGCCATAGGGGATCGCGCGATGGATGAGCTGTATGTGTCATGGGAGACGAGTGTGGACAATGCGGTGCTGCGCTACCGCGAGGTGATCCGCGACACAAAGGCATTGAAGTTCCATCCGTTCCGCGCGGACGACCGGTTCTATGCCGGGCTCGGAAGCGTGTTCAACGCCGTGCAAAAGATGCGCGGCTATTACGAACTGGCGACGGAGCAGCGGACGGCGCTGCTGGACGATGCGGAGGATCGCGCCGAAGCGCACAAGGCGCAGAAGCGCGAACGGCGAGAAGCGTTGATCGACCAGGTGCTGGAGCGCCGGGAGGCTTTGACGGAGCGCATGAAGGAGCGCGGCAACCGTTTGATCACGCGCGCGCTCGGCCTTGACGACCTGTATATCGACGAAAAGGGGAAGACCGCCCCGAAGCCGTAAGGCCTTTACACTGATTTTCTGCCGCTTGCATAACTCACTCTTGCAATTCGACAGGAAATGCTCTATAATAAGGTTACTTATTGGGTAAGAACCGAGGTAAACAAATGAACAACAGACTTGATCGGCTTCGTGCCGTGATGGAGAAAAACGGGATCGACGCGGTCATCTTGAACTCAATCACCGCGATCCGCTATTTCTCCGACTTTGCCAGTGATGAAGCCTTCGTCGTCGTGACCAAGACGAGAAGCCTTCTCATCACCGATTTCCGCTATACCATCGACGCCAAAGCCCGTTCGGGCGACCGGTTCGAGATCATCGAGGCCTCCGGCGCCAAGCAGCTGGAGCTTGTCAAGACTGCGCTGTATGACGAAAACGTCAAGACCGTCGGCTTCGAGGACGACTGTGTAAGCTACAGCCGCTATCAGGATTATGCCAAGTTCAACCTGACCTTCGTGCCGTTTGCCAAGGAGCTTTCGCAGCTTCGCATCATCAAAACGCCGGACGAGATCGCCTCTCTGCAAAAGGCGCAGGACATGGCGGACAAGGCGTTTACAGAGCTCTTAAAGCGCATCCATTCCGGCATGACCGAAAAGCGCGTTGCCGCCGAGCTCGATTATATCGGCGCATGTCTCGGAAGCGAGGGCCCCTCGTTTGATACGATCGTTGGCTCCGGCCCGAACGGCGCAATGTGCCACGCGGTTCCCGGCGAAAGAAAGCTGCAAAAGGGCGATCTGGTCGTGTTCGATTACGGCTGCCTCTATAACGGCTACCATTCCGACATGACGCGTACCTTTGCCGTCGGTGAGGTGGATGATTTCGCCAAGAAGATTTACAACATCGTCCGCACCGCGCAGGCCAAGGCTTTGGACGCGGTTCGCCCCGGCATCACGGGGCATGCGCTCGACTCTATCGCGCGCGATTATATCAAGGAGCAGGGCTACGGCGACTGCTTCGGTCACTCCCTCGGCCACGGCTTCGGGCTTCTGATCCACGAAGCACCGCGCGCCGCCCAGACCTGCGAGACGGTCCTGGAGGAGGGCATGACGATCACGGTCGAACCGGGCATCTACATCGAAGGACGCCTCGGCGTTCGCATCGAGGACTGCTGCGTCGTCACCAAGGACGGCAAGCTCGATTTCTGCGCTTCCACCAAGGAACTGCAGTATATCGACTGATTCAGGCTTTTATTAAACAACCATACTATATATTGGAGGACTTTACTTATGATTATGGCAGGCGACTTCCGCAAGGGCGTCACGGTAGAGATCGACGGCAACGTTTGGTCGATTGCAGACTTTCAGCATGTCAAGCCCGGCAAGGGCGCGGCGTTCGTTCGTACCCGTCTGAAGAATGTCATGACCGGCGCGGTTCTGGAGCGCACCTTCAGCCCGACGGACAAGTACCCGCTCGCGCACATCGAAACCAAGGATATGCAGTATCTGTATACCGACGGTGAGCTGTACTACTTCATGGATGTCGATACCTACGACCAGATCCCGCTGAACTTCGATCAGGTCGAGGACGCGATCCAGTACATCAAAGAGAACGACGGCGTCAAGATCCGCTTCTATAAGGGCAGCCCGTTCTCCGTCGAAGCGCCGAACTTCGTCGAGCTGACGATCACGCACACCGAGCCCGGCTTCAAGGGCGACACCGCCACCGGCACGACCAAGCCCGCTACGCTCGAAACCGGCCTGGAGATCGCTGTCCCGCTGTTCTGCAACGAGGGCGATGTGATCCGCGTCGATACGAGAACCGGCGAATATATGTCGAGACTGTAAGACTATCAAGCATCAAAGGAGGCAGGAAATGAGCAGAATCTCTGAAAAGGTTGCATACTTGGACGGTTTGATGGACGGCATGAATATCAAGGACGATAAGTATGCCAAGCTGTTTACCGCCATCGTGGACACCCTCGACGTGATCGCGGAGGAGATCTCCGATCACGAGGATATCCTTGACGATCTCGAGGACAGCGTCGATGAAATCTTTGAGAACCTTGATGAGTACGATGAAATGCTGTTCGACGACGAAGACGAGGACGACGAAGAGGACGAGGACGACAAGTTCGATCCCGAAGACCTCGAAGACGATTTCTACGAGGTCGTTTGCCCGAACTGCGGCGAAACGATCTACTTCGATGAGGACATGCTCGACTCGCCGGACGGTCTGATCTGCCCGAACTGCAACGAGCCGATCGACCTGCGCATTCCCGAAAAGCTCTCCGACGAGGAAGAAGATAAGGACGAGTAATCCGAAATTCTAAAGAGGGAACGCCGCACGTTCCCTCTTTCTTGTACTTGCATGACCGAATACGCACGAAAAATCTGCAAGCGGCTCCATGCCTATCTGCGCATGGGGTCGTATCGGGGCAGTATATTGGCCGTCACGCCGACCGCGCTTCGCTTGGAAACGAACGTCGGTGTGATTTCCGTACTGTCCAACACCGGCTGCCTGCAGCCGTTTTCGCTGATCATCAACGAGACAAAGCCGTTCACCGAAACCGATCTGTTCGAGGGACAGGCTGTGACGCTCGCTGACGAGCGCATAGAGTTTGCCGAAAGTGAATTCTCCATCGACGTTTCGCAGGCGACCGATATCGAGTTGTCCTTTGATGTGATGCGTTCGCTGTTTCTGCCGCTCGACCTCGGCAATCGCGTGCGCCATGTGATCCGCGTGATCGAGGAGGGAAAGGGCACGAACCCGCTTGTCGCCCTGCTGACGGGCAGCGCCGTCGATCCGTCCGTGGAGGCGGTGGCGCGGAATCTGCCCAAGCTGCATGAAGCCGTCTATGAACAGGAGCTTGCCGCCTGCCGTGAAGCGGGCGAGCTTTTGGCAGGCTTCGGCAACGGCGCCACGCCGGATTCCGACGACCTTTTGGAGGGCTACTTTGCGGGTTACGCCCCGCTGTCGATGGCTCTCGGCCGCAACCGCGACCGGGTGCGCATCTTAACGCGGGAGATCGCGGGCGCCGCCGCTGCGCATACGACCGAGTTTTCCGCCGCGCTGCTGCTGCAGGCCGGGGAAGGGCTTGTCAACGAGGACGTGTTCCGCCTTTTGCAGCGGCTTTTTTCCGATGCGCCGTACAGCGCGATCCGCGCCGACGCCGGTCTTGTCGCCAGAAGCACCGCCCCGTCGGGCGAGAACCTGCTGGTCGGCATCTGCCTTGCCATCCTGAACCAGTACATCCCCGCCAGAACGGCATAACAAAACCATATTCCATCCCATCACCCCGCCGCTCGGCGGGTATTTTTGTATATGGGGTACAAAACGATGGATGTTTACAACTTCGTTACAACTTCTATGATATACTCCTGTTATGGCAAAGATTTTAATTGTGGAAGATGAAAAAGCGATTGCGGAGCTGATCGCGCTGAACCTCACGATGGTGGGACACGAAACGGTCACGGCGCACACGGGCGCGGCGGCGGAAAAGCTGTTCCATGAGCGTCCGTTCGATCTGCTGCTGCTCGATGTGATGTTGCCCGATACGGACGGCTTTTCGCTGTATCGCAACATGCAGTCCGTTCCGGCAATCTTCGTGACCGCGCTCGGCGAAACGCGTGACAAGGTGCAGGGCTTTGCGCTCGGTGCGGACGATTATCTGGTGAAGCCGTTCGAAATCCCGGAGCTGCTTGCCCGCGTCGGGGCGGTGCTGCGCCGCACGCAAAAGATCGACACGACGTATGCCATCGACGATCTGTTCATGGACTTTTCCGGCCGCACCGTCACCAAGGGCGGCGAAGCCGTTGAGCTGACCGCACAGGAGATGCAGCTGCTCGAAATCCTCGTCCGCAATCGGAACATCGCCGTTTCCCGACAAAGGATTTTGCACGATGCGTGGGGCGTGTCGTTTTTCGGGGAGACGCGCACGGTCGATGTGCACGTGCAGCGGCTGCGCAAAAAGCTCGGCCTCGAAAATCGGATCAAGACGATCTATAAATGCGGCTACCGCTTTGAGGATCGCGGCAAAGGCGGGGAACCATGAAGCTCTGGCAGAAAAATTATCTGCTCACCGCGCTGCTGTTTACCGCGGTGCTGTTTGTATGCGCGGCGGTGCTGCTCGCGCTGACCGGACAGAACACGATGCAGCGTCTGACGGAAAGCGCCGTCAGCGAGGAAAAAGCCATCGCCGGTGCGCTCGACAGCATGGTGCTGCACGAAGACAATCGCATCGACGCCGTCTTGCGCGGCATTGCAAACCAGTATAAGCAATCCGGCGTCTATTTGCGGCTGGCAAACGGCGGGACGGTCTATGTCGATCTGCTGCCATACCCGCCCATGGTGCAAACCGGCGAACTGCGCTGGGAGGCCGAGGCCGGACGCATCTGTATCAGCATCGGCGAGGCGTTCCCGGAGGGCTTCACGATGACCTATTGCAAGGACGTGACGGCACAAGCGCAAACGGCGCAGCGCGGCCTGCTGCTCGCGGCGGGGCTATGCTTTCTGCTCTCGGCGGGCGTAAACGCCGTTCTGTATGCGATGATGCTGCGCGTGAATCTGCCGCTGTCGCGTCTGTCGCACGAACTGCGCACGCCGGTGACGGTCGTGCGCGGTTATGGCGAGCTGCTGAAAATCGCGGTACTGACCGACGAGCAGCGGTACAACGCCGCATCGTATATCGTGGAGGAATGTGACCGGATGCAGGCGATCATTCAGCGTCTGCTGATCCTGCACGACCGGGAACGCATCGAAAAAACACGCATCCGCATGAGCGCCTTGCGCGAACGGCTGTCGATGGCGTGGCCGGGCATTGTGATCGAAACTGAGGGCGACGCGCTCTACGGCGATCCGACACTGCTGTACAGCCTGCTCGACAATCTGATCGGCAACGCGGTCAAGGCGGGCGGAACGGTGACGGTGCGCCTGTCGCCGAAGATGCTGTCCGTGACCGATACCGGTTCGGGCATGGATGAAACGATGCTCGCTTACGTCAACGATCCCGCGCATACCGAACGACCGAGCGGCATCCAAAGCGGGCTCGGCGTGCCGCTGTGCCATGAGATCGCCGCGCTGCATGGCGGCTTGCTGCACTATACGTCCGCGTCCGGACAAGGAACGACGGCGACGGTAACGATTTACAACTCCGATACAACTCTGTGATGACTTCGTTACAAACTTTTTTGTACAATGGAGCCGCAACAGAACAAAGGAGGTATGGATATGAAACGTATATGGACAGCCCACAGACCGCTGTGGATCAGTCTGCTGCTCACGCTTG
The DNA here is from genome assembly GCA_017459315.1 of Clostridia bacterium. The sequence goes on from JAFUDD010000207.1 coordinate 9,382, forward strand.
CGGCAGCAGTTTTGAGCGTGACGGCGATTGCCTGCGCCGTTATGCCGACCGCAGGCACAAGAACCATACAAACCGTGGCGGCGGCGCAGGCTTTCAGAGACAAGGATGAAGG
>JAFUDD010000208.1 GCA_017459315.1 Clostridia bacterium
ACACGCCCGATGCGGGCGAGATTCGTCTCGGCGGAACGGATATCCAGAGCGCGGATTACACGCAGTACCGCAGCCGCTTTGCCTATCTGCCGCAGAACGCGCCCGCGATCAGCGGCACCGTGCGCGAAATGCTGCGCTTCTCGGCAAATCGTGACTGTTCCGATGCGGAAATGAACGAGGTGCTGCAGGCCGTGCTGCTGTATGACGATCTCGAGCCGCTCGGCGGACTCGATTACGACATCGGTCACAGCGGCGAGAACCTGTCCGGCGGGCAGCGGCAGAAGCTCGGCATTGCGCGGATGCTGCTTTCGGACGCGGACTACGTGCTGCTCGACGAGGCGACGAGCGCGCTCGACCCGGAGGCGACGGCGCTTTTGCAGCAGCGGATCGACGCGCATTGCAAGGGCAAAACGCTTGTGGTCGTCGCGCATGACCTTCGCACGATCGAAAACGCGGATAACATCCTTGTTTTGGAGGACGGCCGCTTGCTCGGGCAGGGGACGCACCAAAGGCTTTCCGAAACGCTTCCCTTATATGCGGAGCTGGTAAAGGGGGTATGAAGCCATGAAGCTCAAAAAGTATTTTGTATTCGATACCAAGGACGGCAGCTATGAGGAGATCAAAACCCGGCATACCCTGCGCACGCTGTATAAGGGCGTGAAGATACCGTGGGTGCGCATCATCATCGGCGCTTTCCTGTCTGTGTTCAACGCACTGATTCTGATGACGCAGTACGAGAACTATATGAAGCTGTATACAGGGACGCTCGAGGATCTGACGCCGCTTTGGATGTATCTGATCGCGTACTTCTTCCAGATGGGGATCGTGTTCCTCGTCGTGATCGCGGATCGGGCGGTCGTCGAGATGGTCACAAGCGTCAGCAAAAAGCTATGGCGCAAGATGATGCACCTGCCTGCGCGCGACTTTGAAACGAGCAAGCCCGGCGCGATGCTGTCCCGTATCACGCTCGACGCGCAGTATGCCTCCAAGCCGTTCGACGCGGTCGTGGCGCTGCTGCAGGCAATCGTCACGGTCGTCACGCTGTCGGCCATTGTACCGGACAATATCGGCTATGCCGTACCGGTGCTGATCCTTTCCCTTGTCGGCGCGTTTGCGCTTGCCTACTGGACCGCGCGCGTGCTCTCCCGCTCGACGCTGTACGCGCAGAACAAGAAAGCGGAGCAGACCGATCATTACAACGAGATCTTTGCCAACATCCGCTTTATCAAGGCGTCCGGCGCGGAGCAGAAGACCATCGAGCGCAGCGATGCTTTCATCGAAAAGCGGTATAATGCCGGTCTGTATACGGCGCTGTATCAGGGCTTGGCGCAGGCCATCGGCAACTACTCATATATCGCATTCGCGTTCTGTCTGATCGTCGCTGTCGCAGCCATCGGCGCAGGCTCGATCAAGAATATCGAGCCGATCAATTCCCTGTATGCGTTCCTGTTCGCCGTCAGCGCGGTGGTCATCGCCTTCATGGGCTTCCCGATGTACTTCTCCGAAGGCATCGGCGGCACCAAAAAGATCGTGTCCGTGTTCCGCAAGGAGGAGGAGAACGTCGAAGCCGGCGCCGAGGCCGGTGCGGCGCAGGGCGATATTGTCCTGCAAAACGGCGCGTTCGCTTATACCGATCATAACGCTGTGCAGAACCTCAACGTCGTGATCCCGGCAGGGCAGGTTACCGCCATCGTCGGCACGAACGGCTCCGGCAAGTCCACGATGATCAAGCTGATCGACCGGCTGTACCCGCTAAAGGACGGCGCGCTTTCCATCGGCAGCGACCGCGCGGAGGATATTTCGCTGAAAAGCTGGCGCAGGCGTTTTGCGGTCGTTTCGCAAAAGACGGCGCTGTTCTCCGGCACGCTGAAGGAGAACATCTGCTACGGCATCGAGGACGCGTCCGACGAAGCGGTGCAAAGCGCTGTGCGGGTTGCGGGCCTATCCGAGCTTGTCGCGGAAAAGGGGTTGGAGTATGATGTCGGCGTGGCGGGCTCCAAGCTGTCCGGCGGCGAAGCGCAGCGCGTTTCGATTGCGCGGGCGCTCATCAAGAATCCGGACTATCTGATCCTCGACGAAGCGACGGCCAACCTCGATACCCGCACCGAAGCGGAAGTGACAAGCGGCATTGCCGCGCTGATGCAAGGTCGCACGACCATTGTGATCGCGCACGATTTTGCCGCCATCGAGCATGCGGACAACGTGATCGTCATGCGTGACGGACGGATCGAGGACAGCGGCAAGCGCGACGAGACGATCGCCCGCAACCCCTATATGAAGCTGATGGTGGAGGGATAAGCCATGCGGTGGATGCGCCCGGCGCTGTTCATCAACAACCTGATGGCAAGGCGTCATCGAAAAAAGAAAAATCTGCCAGACGAATTCGAAAAGCTGGATGAGAAATGGGTCCAGAAGGCGATCAAAGTGCAGGACGAATGGGACAGCGATTGCCTGACCCTCGACGAGAAGGACAGAAAAGGACTTTTGATCGAAAAGGTCGAGCTGCCAAGCTGCCATGCGTGGCTGCTTTCGTCGGACAAAAACCCAAAGGATCGGGTGCTGTACTACATCCACGGCGGCGGCTTCGCCATGGGCAATACGCGCTTTCTGGTGAAAACGTTTTTCTCCTATCTCGTCAACACGGTCGGGTATAATGTGTTCTCCGTCGATTATCGCCTGATGCCGCGCTGGCATTGCCTCGATGCGGTCGGCGACTGCGAGGACGGCTATCGGTATCTGCTGGATCGGTACGACCCGAAAAAGATCGTTCTGATCGGCGATTCCGCAGGCGGTAACCTTGTATTGGCCTTGACGCATAAGCTGATCGACGACGGCCTGCCGGTTTCGGGCGGGATCGTTGCCTGTTCACCGGTCACGCAGTTTCTGCACTATGCGTACAGTTATTACGAATGCTCGTGCAAGACGGACTACGGCATCATCTTCGGCATCAATCAGGTGGCGGAGCTGTACCGGGGCGAGCTGCCGCTCGATCATCCGTATCTGTCCCCGCTGTGCGGCGATTTTCACGGCTTCCCGCCGACCTACCTGGACGCGTCCGACGTCGAAAGCCTGCGCGACGACGCGCGCATGACGTATGTCCGGCTTAAGGAGGACGGCATAGATGCGGAGTATCACGAATTGCGCGACTTCTTCCATGCCATGCTGACGCGCCCGAACGTGGGCTTTGTCCGCCGCGAGGAATATCCGCATATCGTGCGCTTCCTTCGCCGCGTGTTTGGAGAAGCGTAAGAAGGCTATTCCGGCTCATATCCAATAATAGCGAGCGATCCGTCCTGTGTGTCGGATCGCTCATTTTATGTGGCACAAATCCCCGCGGAAACGGCAGATGTATTA
>JAFUDD010000209.1 GCA_017459315.1 Clostridia bacterium
GCGTAGATCAGCATTTGAACCGCCGTGATGATCGCAACGCCCAAAAGTCCTTCGAGCCGCAGGCCGGATTTATACTCCACACTATCGAACGCAAAGCACATCAGCGTCGCAAAGATATAGGCGTTCGGGATCATGCCTATGTTGCGCAAAAGTCCCGCGATGACCGCCGGCACAAGCTGACTGGGAAACATCCAGCCGAGAATGCTGCCGAGCAGCACGAGCGCATAGCCGCCGATGGTCATGTTGCGGATGCCGACCTTTTTCGCAATCGGGTAAGCAATGATGGCGCCGATGCCGCTCGGCGTGCCGGTGGCGATCTGATAGATCGTGTACATCAGCGGGTTTTCCGCGCCGCCGAGCAGGAACTTGATGTAGAAATACTGGACGTTGCCGCCCTTGAAATTGTCCACGATGCCGCCGATGGTGGCAAGGATCGTGAGGATCACGAAATACTTATTCGTAAACAGCGCCTTCATCTGGTCGAGCAGCGGGATGTTGTTTTCCCGGTCCACGCCGACCTCGCTCGCCACATCCTCGGTGATGCGCTCGCGGGTATAGAAGTATTCCAAGAGCAGCAGCGGGATCGCCGCGACGGACAGAATCACCATCAGCAGCGGATAGCCGTTGATGTCCTTTTCAAGCCACATCGGCAGCGCAACCATGTTGATGAGCATGCCGATAATGATGCCGGAAAGCAGCGTCCAGCCCACCTTGCGGAAGAACTGCACGCGCGTCTTTTCGCCGGGGTCGCGCGTCGTCAGCGAGCAGATGTTGTCCCGGAACAGATAGAAGAACGTCGAGCCGACCGTGTGATAGGCGATCAGCAGGAAGAAGAAATAATACCAGTAGCTTTCGCCGAGCGTTGTGCCGGGGAACAGGAAAATGAGACACCCGATGATAATGGACACGAATCCGAAGATCAGATACCACGGGCGCATACGGCCTTGGCGCGACTTTGTGTGCTGCAAAAGCCACCCGTTCAAAAGGCCGAATCCGACCGCAAGGATCTTTGCCACGGTCATGACAAGTTCATACCGGCCGCCCATGACCCTCACCATCTCGACGTTTGCCACGCCGTACATCGCGCCGGTCTGCTGCGTGAAAAACTTTTCGACAAGCGCCGCGATCGTGTTGACGACAAAGATCAGTCCCAGCGGGCCGATCAAGTGCCCCCAGATGATTTCCGCCTTGGACACCGCACGCGTTTTCACGCGCGTGTCCATAAACGGCTGCTCGAAAAGCCCCTTGCTCAAAAGTCCGAAATCCTTTGCCATGCCGCACAGCCTCCCCATGCTTTTATGCCCCTATTGTAGCGGAAAAGGCTTGCGTTGTATTTCAATATCGGCTATAATATTATAAATTCAAATACAGGTATGCAATTTGTAAAATGGAAGATTTGTTAAAGCTGTATGAGCAGCGCAGCGAGCCGGTGCGCCGCAAGCTCGCCAAACGCTCCGCGGCGAGCGCGGGGGACGCCAAGGAAGCCGGCACGATCCACGGCACGTGGCAGTTCGAGAACCGGATGCTGAGCTATATCCGCGACGGCGAAACGGAAAAGCTGCGCGCGTTTTTGCGGGCGACCGCGGCAAACACCGATATGCAGACGCAGGCCGGCACGCTCGCGTCCGATCCCTTGCGGCAGGCGAAGAATCTGCTGATCGGGCTGACCGCCGTAGTCGGCAAGGTTGCCGGAATCGGCGGCGGGATGGACGTGGAGGACGCCTACCGGCTGATCGACCTGTATACGCAGGAGTGTGAAAAGGCCGCCGATGTAGAGGCGGTCTATCTGCTGCAATACA
>JAFUDD010000210.1 GCA_017459315.1 Clostridia bacterium
CTGATCGCCCGCGATCTTGCCGATGGCGGCTTCGTGGACAAGCTCCGCATCGAGATGGTTTGCCTCCAGTCCCGGCACCGCGAGGATCTTGCCGCGATCCATGATGATCGAATCGCATTCCGTATGCCCGTGGCACGGCGCGTTGCCCGCGATCTTCGCGTCGAACTTCTGGTAGGAATCATCCCGCGCGACGGACCGCGAAACCACGTCCGCGCTTGCGCCCGCGCCGTTCAGGTGTACGTCGTAAATGCTGATTGCGCGCTGATTGCCGTGCGTCATCAGCCGTTCGCGGACAACGAGCTTCGCCCTGGCCTGCAGCTCGGCGACCGTTTTGCGTTCGGTGTCGTCCACACCCTTGATCTGCGCCATCTCCATTTCGACGGAGCTGTCCTCGTCCTGGTACACCTCGGTCACGGGGTTTAAGATACGCTTGCCCGCGCCGTCGCCGGAGCCGTAGTGCTTTTCGACATACTTGATATGCGCACCCTTGCCGACATAGAAGCGGTGGATGCCGTCGTGCTGTGAATCGCCTGCGCCGCAGTTGTCGATGCCGCACCCCGCGACGATCAGCACGTCCGCGCCTTCGCCGATGTAGAAGTCGTTATAGACACATTCTTTGAGTCCGCTTTCGGTCATCACGACCGGGATATGCACGCTCTCTTTTTTTGTGCCGGGCTTGATGCGGATATCGAGACCGCTCACGTCGGTCTTAGGTGTGATCTCAATGTTCGCGGTGGACTGCCGCCCCGCCGAACGGCTGTTGGAACGGATGTTGTAGGCGCCCTGCGGGATCGTTTCCAGATCGGCCACCTCAAAGAGCAGCCGCTTTTGGATTTCGTCGAGTTGAATCGGTTTCACTTTGCGTCCTCCTTCGGCACTTCGGTCTTGGGGCAGGCTGCCATCGAAGCGGTGCCGATCAGCGTCGGGAAAATCTCGGCCTTTGTGCCCTGCCGCTCCACCGCGCCGTCCTTTAAGACGATGATCTCGTCCGCAATGTTCAAGATGCGCTCCTGGTGCGAGATAATCAGGATCGAACTGTCCTGCACGGATTTGCGCATGTGCTCGAAAACCTGAATCAGGTTTTGGAAGCTCCAAAGGTCGATCCCGGCCTCCGGCTCGTCAAACACGGCCAGCGCCGCGCCGCGGGCCAGTACCGTGGCGATCTCGATGCGCTTCAGCTCGCCGCCGGACAGCGATGCATTCACCTCGCGCCCGATATAGTCCCGTGCGCAAAGGCCTACCGCAGAGAGGTATTCGCAGGCATCGGCGGTCGAAAGCCGCTTGCCCGCTGCGATGCGAAGAAGGTCCAGAACATGGATGCCCTTGAATTTCACGGGCTGCTGAAACGCGAACGCAATGCCCATGCGGGCGCGCTCGGTAATGCTTTTGTCGGTGATGTCCTCGCCGCGATAGAGGATGCGGCCGCTTGTCGGGCGCTCGATGCCTGCGATCAGCTTGGCGAGCGTCGATTTTCCGCCGCCGTTCGGCCCGGTGATCACGACAAGGCGGTTGTCCGGAATCGTGAGCGAAACGTTTCGGATAATCTCCTTATCCGCGCCGTCCGCCGCCACGTCGAAGGACACGTTTTGTAAGGTCAACATCGGATTTTCATTCCTTTCCCGTGCGAACGTCTATTACGCCGCACACTTATTTCGTATTATAGCACGAAGCGGCGCGCCTGTCCCGCCTTTTGCAGAATTTTTCCTTGTAATTTTACAACCCCTTTGGTCGCTTTGTGTTGACGCACGGTTTTTTGCCGTGATACAATCTGTATATCATTTCCCGCCCAAAAGGAGCCGCCATGAAAAAGATTGTCCCGAAGCTGCTGATCATCGCGTCGGTGACGTATGCGACCGTGATGATGTGGCATTGGATGATCGGGTTTACGTTCTTCACGCAGCTATCCAACCTCTATACCGCGGCGGCGGTACTGGCGCAGCTTTTCAGCCCGCACCGCGCCGTGCGCGTGTGGAAGTATACGGCAACTGTGTCGATTGCCGTCACCGGGCTTGTGTTTTTGACCGTCCTTGCGCCGATGCATCCCGGCGGGATGTTGGCAGCCTATGCGCAGGATCACTTTGCGAGCCTTTGCCTGCACGTGCTCACGCCGACGCTGACGGTGTTCGATTTCCTTGTGAACGATACGGACTATCCGTGGCACGCGCGTCATGCGGTCTATGCGCTGCTGCCGCCGCTCGGCTACTTTGCGGGCGTCGAGATCATGGCGCTGTGCGGCTTCCGCTGGAACGGCATGACCGCGCCGTATCCGTTTTTGAACTGGGACGCGCCTGCGGGCTGGTTCGGCTATCTGCCCGAAACCGCAAGCTACCGCACCATGGGCATCGGCGTGTTCTATGCCGTCATGGCCATGCTTCTTTTATTCGTGCTGCTCGGCGCGGCGCTGCTGGGACTTGTTAAGCTGTTTGCCAAGGAGAAAAAGGCACAATAAAATCGGCGGGAGCAATCCCGCCGGTTTGCGCTTTTGGATCAGGATTCCTTGACCGTTTTGCCGGTGAGATGCTCGATGGACAGCGCATACACGACCGTGTTGGCATGCAGACGCGCGATCTCGTCCTCGATGTAGGCGTCGTCGGCAGTGAACTTGTGCGACAGGGCGCGGCAGATATTCATGGCTTCGGCCTCGTCGGTGACGGGTCGCATCCGGCCGAACGCGATCACGCAGGAAAAACGCAGCGCCCAATGTCCCGGGATCGGCTCGCCGTCCGACAGGACGCAGTAGGAAACCTTGTCACATTTGGCGAGCGCGTCCGCGCGGTGGCCGTGCTTGCCGCTGTGGAAATACAGCGTGCGTTTTGCCGGGTCATACCAATGGTTCAGCGGCATCCCGTAAGGGTAGCCGTCGTCGCCCTGCACCGACAGGACGCCTCGCAGGGCGGTTTTCAAAATGTGTTCGCAGGCGGCGTCGTCCAATGCCTGCTTAATTCGTGCAACGTTTCGAAACATCGTTCTTCTCCTTTATGATATCAGGCTATATTGGCATACTGGCTGTTGTACAGCGTCGCGTAGAAGCCGCCCTTTTCGAGCAGCTGTTCATGCCGACCCTGCTCGATGATATGCCCGTCGCGCATGACAAGGATGCAGTCGGCGGTGCGGATCGTGGACAGGCGGTGCGCGACGATAAAGCTCGTGCGGCCTTCCATCAGGCGGGCGAACGCTTCCTGCACGCGCAGCTCGGTACGCGTGTCGATCGAGCTGGTCGCCTCGTCCAATATCAGCATCGGCGGGCGGCAGAGCATGACGCGCGCAATGCACAAAAGCTGCTTCTGCCCCTGCGAGAGCGAGCCGCCGTCCTCGCCGATCACGGTGTCATAGCCGTTCGGCAGCCGCTTGATGAACCCATGCGCATGGCTCGCCTTGGCCGCCGCAACGATCTCCTCGTCCGTTGCGTCCGGCTTGCCCATTGCAATGTTCTCGCGGATCGTGCCGCTCTTGAGCCATGTTTCCTGCAGGACCATGCCGTAGGCCGAGCGCAGGGATCGGCGCGTGGCCTTTGGAATCGGCACGCCGTCCACCGCAATCGTGCCACGATCCGCGTCGTAAAAGCGCATCAAAAGGTTGATGATCGTCGTTTTGCCGCAGCCGGTCGGCCCGACGATGGCGATACGCTCGCCGGGCTTGGCGCAAAGGTTCAGATTTTCGATCAGGTGCTGCTCCGGCCGGTAGGAGAACCACACGTTTTCAAGCTGCACGCTGCCCTGCACATCGGAAAGCGTCGCCGCGTTTTCGGGCTCGGCAGCTTCTGCGGGCTGTTCGATCAGCGCAAACACGCGTGCGGCGCAGGCGAGCGCGTTCTGCAGCTCGGTCACGACGCCGGAGATTTCGTTGAACGGCTTGGTATACTGGTTCGCGTAGCTCAAAAACATCGTAAGCTGTCCGACCGACAGACCGCCGCCGATGGCAATCAGCGCGCCGGTGATGCCGACGCCCGCATAGACAAGGCTGTTGACGAACCGCGTGGAGGGATTGGTGATCGAGGAAAAGAAGATCGCGCGGAGCGAGTATTTTTTAAGATCCTCATTGACCACGTCAAAGTCCGCGAGCGCCGCGCGTTCCCGCCCGAACGCCTGTACGACGTTCTGCCCGCCGATCAGCTCGTCGATCATGCCGGTCTGCACGCCGCGCGTTTCGGATTGCAGCTGAAACATCGTATACGTGCGCTTGGCAATGAACGCCGCCACGAACAGCGATACCGGCGTGATCAGTACGACGACGGCGGTGATCACGGGATTCACCCACAGCATAAAGCCGAGCGTGCCGAGGATCGTGATGACGCCCGTGAACAGCTGCGTAAAGCCGATCAGCAGTCCGTCCGCAAACTGATCCACGTCCGCGACGACGCGGCTGACCGTTTCGCCGGTCGTATGCGCGTCCAAATAGCGCAGCGGCAGCGTTTCGATGCGGCGGAACGCTTCGTTCCTGAGGTCTCGCACCGTGCGGTAGGTGATGCGATTGTTCAATATACCCATCAGCCATTGCAATAGCGCGGTCAGGCCGACGGCGACACCGATCTTGACAAGGATTTTGAGCAGGCCGGCAAAGTCCACAAGCCCTTTGCCCACAATCAGATCGACCGCGTCGCCGGTCAGCACCGGCACATACAGCGTCAGCGCGACGACCGCCGCCGCCATGCAAAGCGACAGCAGCACAAGCCATTTATATTTCCCGATCCGGGACAGCACCTTTTTCAGCGTTTCGGTGCGAACCGCGTTCTGTTGTTTCATGCGGCCTCCTTCGGGAACAGGGCGTAGTA
>JAFUDD010000211.1 GCA_017459315.1 Clostridia bacterium
CGAAGCGATTTGATGGTTTATCGCACGTCGCTCGGCTCCTATCACGCCGATATTTCGTTCACTTTCGCTACCAAAGAGGAACAGTCCGTTATCCGTATCGTATATGATACAACGAATTATCTCGACATTCCTTACCGTGTGATTGTGTATGAAACGGATCGACCGTTTGAGAGCACCGATACAACGATTGCCGCGACGGTAAATTGCTACGATCCCGTTACACGGCAGCTGATTCTCCTCGTGAACGGAGAGGAAACCGCCATGCAGACGGTTGCGTTTACAAAATGATCGAAAAGGGAATCATCTTAAAAGGCGTCGGAAGCTTCTACGAGGTGCTGACCGAAGCACAGGAAAGCGTCACCTGCAAAGCTCGCGGCGTTTTCCGTAAGCAGCATATCACCCCGACGGTCGGCGATCATGTGACGATCGAAAAGCAGCCTCGCGGGTACGCATTGATCGATTCGATTCTGCCGCGAAAGAACATTCTTGCGCGCCCTCCTGTTGCCAATATCGACCAGATTTTCATTGTAATCGCGGCCTCTGCACCGGAACCGGATTGGCTGCTGTTGGATCGTATGATTGTAGAAGCTACGAAAATGAAAATTACACCTGTGCCGGTATTGAATAAAATCGACTACGCCTCCCCCGCCGTAATCAGTCAGTTTGAGACGGAATACCGTCATTTTGACAAGCTGTGTGTCAGCGCACACAGTAAAGAAGGATTGAAGACGTTGAAGGAAAAGCTTCAGGGCAAGGTTTCGTGCTTTTCGGGACAGTCCGCCGTTGGGAAATCCTCGCTCCTGAATGCTTTGTTCCCCGACTTACAGCTTGCCGTCGGCGAATTATCCGAAAAGATCGACCGCGGCAAGCACACTACGCGCCATGCAGAGCTTGTTCCATACGAGAACGGCGCTGTTCTCGATACGCCCGGTTTTTCATTGTTGGAATCGGATTGGATCGAACAGTATGAATTGGATGCCTGTTATCCCGAATTTGCGTATGCGCCGTTCCGCTGCCGCTATCCGGACTGCATGCACGATTCGGAGCCGGACTGCGGCGTAAAGGCACTTTTGCAGGATGGGACGCTTTCGCAGGGGCGATATGAACGGTATATTGTTTTAGCAAGAGAAAATCAAGAACGGAGGAAACATCGTTATGATTAAAATTGCGCCGTCTATTCTGTCCGCCGATTTTGCGAACATGGGGCGAGATGTGGCAAAATTAGCCGATTGGGATGCGGATTGGGTACATTTTGATGTAATGGACGGCAACTTTGTTCCCAACATCACGTTCGGCCCGTCTATGTGTAAGGCTATTCGTCCTTATACGGATTTGCCGATTGACGTGCATCTGATGGTCGAACATCCGGCAGATTGGATTGAACTGTTTGCCGAAGCCGGCGCGAATGTGCTGACGTTCCACGTGGAATCGCATGAGCACCACTTGCATCGTGCGTTGCAGCAGGTTCATGCACATGGCATGAAAGGCGGCGTCGTTCTCTGCCCTGCCACCCCGATTGAAGCCTGTTTGCACCTGCTCCCGGACTGCGATCTTGTTTTACTGATGAGCGTCAATCCGGGCTTCGGCGGGCAAAAGTTCATCCCGGAGACGCTTGTCAAAATACGCAGGCTTAGGGAAGAAATCGAAAAAAGAGGTCTTTCGGTGGATATCGAAATCGACGGCGGCGTAAATCCGGAAACTGCCAAGCAGTGCATCGACGCCGGTGCGACCATATTGGTTGCCGGAAGCGCCGTTTTCCATGCTCCCGATCCAAAGGCGATGGTTGCCGCTTTGCGAGGATAAGATTTTGATATATGACAAAGCCCGTATCTTGTTTGATGCGGGCTTTCGTTATGCTCATTTGGCATATTTTTCTATTATCGCGTTCATTTCTTCGGTAGATAGCTTAAATTCCTTGCGAACCTGTTCCAGTACAATACCGGGACGGGCTTCGATTTTCTTTCTCATGGACTTTACGGCGCTCTGCCAATTACTATATGATTTAGGCATGCCCCACCGGGCAATATGGCGCTGCATTTCCGGTTCTAATTCCGCTACCATCCGGTCATACAAAGCAAGAAGCGTTTCGGCTGAATACTCATTCATCACAACCTCTACGTATCTTTCCACAAACTTCTCCTGCCAGATTGGGCTTGTCCGCAGCGCAACCGTAAAGTAGAAGTGCGTCATTGAACCGTTTGCGGAGGCTTGTCCCTCTTTGTTAAAGTACAAATGAGAGATATCTCTTGTGGCCGCGCTCGTGAATGAGAAATCGAGATCATATAAAATCGGTCTCCACCGCAGGGTATAATCGGTCGTGCGCCAATACTTTTGATTGAAGGTATCCGTTTCGAGCATGAAGGTTCTTGCGATCACATAGTCAATAAAGGCATCCGGATCGACCTTCTGAATATATTCCTCATATTTGCTTTCTGTCGATAGATTTTTATTTTTTGAGGCATTGAAGATGGATTTAAACTCTTTATTGTCCCCCTTCATGGCAATCGAGCCGTTTCGCATGATCGTATTGACCGTATCGGGATCAACGCCGAAATGCGTCTCTAAATAGCGGGAATTCAATTCCTCATTAAAATCATAGATGCCATAATATTCACCGTTGAAATACACGATGACAAAGCGGGAATTGGCGGCATCGACGTTCAGATTCAGACTGGCTCGGGAAACAAACGCATCACGTAAACGTGCATCCGTTTCATGATCACCGCGATCCTGCCCCGCTTGCCGAATGGCAAACGCGCCGAAAGTATCGAACTCGTAATCCGGATAGAACGGATACGTAACGGTTCGTTGTCCATACTCGGCACGCAGACTCAGGGTAAACGATTTTTGAGAATAGGTAAGCGTACCTCTGCCCTTTGGTTTTATGTCACAAGGGAACGAGGTGCCGATCAGTCCATCCGCTTCATAATAGTTGACATAACCCTTTCGCTCGACCATCTTTTTGCGATCTCGCACACCATATACAGCCTTAAAGTCGGACGGTGCCATAGAGATGCACACCACAGGCATCGTATGCGGTTCCTCAAATAAGTAGGTATATGTGACTATGCTGCTGTCCATCAAACCGTCCGAAACTGCATAGGCACGAATAACCGTATTCTTCGTAATCGGGATAGGAGCGCTGTAACGATTGGAATTCTGCGTCGGCTCACTGCCGTCTACCGTATAGTAAATGACAGCATCAGGCTGAAAATCAGTCAAAGTAAGCTGAAAAGCTTCTGTGCAGTACAGCGCCGTATGCGAAAAAATCGGGTCGGAGGTATAACCGGTTTCATACCATCCGCCGTTGGCAGCGCCTTTAGACGGTGATGCAAAGAAAACCCTTCTTACGGAGGGATTGTTCTCCAACCGGCCGGAAGACATGCCGACGGTCTGCACGCCGGTATCAAAAGCGTCAATAACTGTCCGTCCATCAGGCCGAAGCAGATACAGCGTTTCACCGCTCGGAGAAATGCTGAAGGAACCTTGATATTTGTTTACAGTGATAACCGTATATCCGCCCGCATCAATGGAGGTGTTCGTAATGCGGTATTTGTTCGGTTCGTCGATGTCATCCGTCAGAAAAAAACCATCCAGATCTACCGCTTCTCTCCCTCCGTTATGCAGCTCGATCCAGTCGTTTTCATTACTGCCGCGAGCATGGATCGCGCATACCTCTGAAATATACACACCGTCGGATTGAAAAAAGCCGAACGAGTCG
>JAFUDD010000212.1 GCA_017459315.1 Clostridia bacterium
GCAAAAACCCACTTATCCACCGCATAATCACCTGTGTATATGCGTAGGCGCGGGCCTGTATACCCGCGCCGTATGCGGCTTATATCCTTTCATCCGATTGCATAGTTATCGGATGAAGACGGAAAACGAGTGCATAAACCGCTTCCCGTCCGGCATTTCCTGCGCCGTGTCTGTCCTCAGGGGATGTATATGCGCTCCACGCGCGGCAGCAGCGCCGTCGTCAGCCCACAGCCCTCCAGCGCGCCGATGGCGCTCGCCTGCGCCTGCGCCGAAAGCGAAGCACCGGTCTCGTCCTGCCCGAACAGCACCGCGCGATCCCCCGCCGACGCCGCCGCGCCGGTCACATCGACAAGCGCCCGATCCATGAACAGATACAGCACGGGACAGCGCCGCCCATGCAGCAGCACGGACAGCGATCCGGCAAAGCGCGGATCGAGGCCGTCGCCGTAGCCGATCCCGAGAGAGGCGATCACGGCGTCCTTCTGCAGCACGGGGCCGTCGCCGTAGCCGAGCCGGTCGCCCGCCTTGCGGAGACGCACGTCGGTCACAAGCGCCGACAGCGTCGCGGCTTCACGGATCCGGCCGGACGGCTGATCCGGCGCATCCCATGCAAGCCGCCGTCCGATGCGCACCGCGTCGAGCGCGTATGCCGGGTACGCTTCGCTTGCCGCCGAATCGCAGATATGCCGCAGCGGCACCGCAAAGCCCGCCTGCCGGAGCCGGTCGCACAGCGACAAAAACAGCCGGTACTGCGCCTCACAGCGCGCCGCGTCGCCGGGATCGGCAAAGTGCGAATACGCACCGGCCGGGCGCACCGCATCCGCATTTGCCGCAAGATGCTCGCACAGGGTCGCAAACGTCGCTTCCTCGACGCCGAGCCGGTGCAGTCCCGTATCGAATTTGATCTGTATATCGGCCGTCATGCCGAGCGTGCGCGCGGCATTTGCAACGGAGTCCACATCCTCCGGCCGCGCGACCGTCGGGGTCAGTCGGCTTTGCAGCACGGCTTCGACCTGCCACGGCAGCGTTTCGCCGAGGATCAGAATATCGCGCTCGATGCCCGCGCGGCGCAGCGCGACGCCCTCCTGCGCCTGCGCAACGGCAAAGCACAGCACCCCCGGCAGCGGCGCAAGCGCCTTGGCCACGGGAACCATGCCGAGCCCGTAAGCATCGGCCTTCAGCACCGGGATCAGCCCGGCGGCGGGATGCTCGGACAGGATGTGCCGCGCGTTTTCCCGGATCGCGGACAGGTCAACGGTCAGCGCGGCAAGCGACAACGGATTCACAAAACAGCTCTCCTTTTGCTTCGATGCGCCTATTATACTGCAAATATTGCATAAAATCAACATTTTTAAGGTTTATTACGTAAAACTTATATAAAAATGCAGCATTTTATGTATATTTATGATTGACAAACGGGAACGGCGGCGCTATACTGTGAGCAATTTCCAAGGAGGACATAGATATGAAAAAAATAGCTTTGTATATGCTGACCGTTTTGCTGC
>JAFUDD010000213.1 GCA_017459315.1 Clostridia bacterium
AACGCCGGCATAATCACCAACTGCTACTACCACATCCTGACCCATAAGGCCGCATGGCTGCACGTGAAGCCCGCGCTCGGCTCGCACCGCCCGGACACCAAGGAGGAAGCCGCCGATATGTTCGGAGACATCCCGTTCGAGCGGTTTTTGGAGCACAACTGGCGCACAGAGGTCGTGCGGCTCGGCGAAGTCTCCGGCGAATATCTTTCCGAGATCACCGACGGGCTGTGGACCGATCCGGTGTCCGTCGAGGTCAATAAGCGCGTCATGGACGAAAGCTATGATCTGATTCTCTCGGTCGGGCAGGTCGTCCCGCATGAGGTCATCGGCATGGCGAACCATGCAAAGAACCTGTTCGTCGGCGTCGGCGGCAGCGATATGATCAATAAGTCCCACATGGTCGGCGCGGTCTACGGCATGGAGCGCATGATGGGCCGCGATTATACGCCCGTCCGCAAGCTGTTCGACTATGCGTTAAAGACGTTCCTCGGTGACCGTCCGATCGTGTTCGTGCTGACCGTGACCACCGCGCCCGGCGGCGTGATCCACACGCACGGCCTGTTCATCGGCGATACGCGCAAGGTGCTCGAAGAAGCCGTAGCATTGGCGCAGGAAAAGAACATCGACTTTGTCGAGCACGGCATCAAAAAGTGCGTCGTGTATCTCGATCCGAAGGAGTTCCAGTCCACATGGCTCGGCAACAAGGCCGTTTACCGCACGCGCATGGCGGTCGCGGACGACGGCGATCTGATCATCCTTGCCCCCGGCATCACGCATTTCGGCGAGGACGCGCAGATCGACAAGCTGATCCGCAAGTACGGCTACTGCGGACGGTTGAAGGTTCTTGAGCTGTTCAACGCGAACGACGACCTCAAGGAGAACATGGGCGCGGCCGCGCACTTGATCCACGGCTCGTCCGACGGCCGCTTCCGCATCACCTATGCCGTAAAGCCGCACATGCCGAAGGAGGATATCGAAAACGCCAACTTCCTCTGGGCGGATTACGACGAGACGGCGAAGCGGTACGATCCGCAAAAGCTCCGCTACGGCTACAACACCCTGCCCGACGGCGAAGAAATCTTCTTCATCCCGAACCCGGCGCTGGGACTTTGGATCAACAAGGAAAAGTTTGCGGATTGATCATAGAATAAAGGTTGTTCAGATTCGAGTATGACTCTGAACAACCTTTATGTTTTTAACGTATTTACTGTGAAATAGTCTGATAATATTTGATTCGGTGTTGTTTCCAACGCTCGACAGATAACCACCAATTCTATGTCTGTTACAAATCTTTTGCCACTCTCAATCCTTTGAATAGCATTTTTATCGATTTCCAACCCTTCAATTTGTAATTTGTCCGCAAATGCACGTTGAGATAGCTTCTTCTTTTTTCGTAATATAGATAGAGTTTTTCCTATCAAATTATTAGAATTATCAGGTGATTTATTGATGAACACCTTGCCGACCTCCACCTATATTGACATTCAGTGATTGACAAATAGAATACATCATGATAAAATCAAATTGACATTTACTAAATGTCAATTCTAAATATTGGAGGGTTTTATGTTCACGGATATCGGTGCTAAGGTAAAAGGACTGGCAAAAACAATATTCGTTATTTTAGTAATTGCAGTTTTTGTTGCAGCAGTCGCTATCATTATCATGACAAGCGGCGAAGGGATGGGCTTTTTGATAGCATTGCTCGTTGTTGTCGTTGGTATTCTTATTTCATGGCTATCTGTGCTTCTCCTTTATGCCTTTGGGGAATTAGTAGACAATTCAACAAGAATAGTTTCAATTATGGAGGGCGATTCTTCTTTTACTCCATCTCCTGTATCTTTTCATGGCCAACCTCTTAATGGAAAATATCTGTCTGCATCAAAAAGTGGGGTTGCGAGAGCTATAACGCAATATAATGGAAAAATACAATGTCCTTTTTGCGGTACTTGGAATACAGAAGATGTATGTAATAATTGTGGAGCAAAGTTTATAAAGTCTAACTAGATGGTTATCTGCTGAAAACTGTTCCGCACATACAGAAGGAAGACATCGAAAACGCGAACTTCCTGTGGGCGGATTACGACGAGACGGCGAAGCGGTACGATCCGCAAAAGCTCCACTACGGCTACAACACCCTGCCCGACGGTGAAGAGATCTTCTTCATTCCGAATCCGGCGCTGGGACTTTGGATCAACAAGGAAAAGTTTGCGGACTGATCATACGTAAAAAAGAAAAAGGCGGGAGGCATTGTGCCTCTCGCCTTTGGCGTTTCATTTAGGGAATGGAATATCGGGCAAGCTCAGCTGCGCTGTCCGAAGTTTTCGGCAAAGCGGTCCAAGAGCTTCGGCTGCACTTTGCCGTAGTCGCCCGCAAGGAACAACGGGAGATAGGTTGCTTTGAAGGCTGCCCAGCTTTCGGATTCGTGGCGGGTCAGGATCGGGTAGAAGCGCACGCCGGTCTGGGCGGCGGCGTCCGCGTCGGGGTAGGCGTCGCCGATCATCAGCACGTTTTCGGGGGCGTAGCCCTTGGCAAGAAGCGCCCGGATGCACGCGGGCTTGGGGCCGACCTCCAAGCTTGTGATCACCGAGGGGAAGCGCAAAAGATCGTATGCGCCCCATTCCTCGAGCAGCGCGGACATATTCGAGCTCGAAATCACCGCAATATCGACCTTGCCGAGCGCGGCGTTCAGCGCGTCCGTTACGCCCGCAAACGGCGGCTTATCCGCGGTGGTGACGGCGTTGATCCTGTCGTTGATCGCGTGCGACCAGCAAAGCGCCTTATAGAGCAGCGGGTTGTCGGTGCGTTCGTATTCGGCGGCAAGGCTTTGGTTGGTGTGCTCGCCGGTGCGCAGCCACATGCGGTAGCCCGCGCGCTCGTTCATGTCCGACCACACATAAACGCCCTCCATGCGCGTCAGCATGTCGTCGAGCGCGAGGAAGCGGTTTTCGCCGCGCGTGCGCTCATAGAGGTTGATGTCGTCCCACGCCTTCTGCACCTCGGCGGCGTGGTCCTTAAGCCCCCATGTTTCGATGAAGCTCGCGCCGTGACAGCGCCGGTGCTTCACGTTCATCGCGTCGATCACGGTGCCGTCCGAGTCGATGCACAGCAGCTTTTCGTGCTGCGGGACAAAGTCTGTAATGGTTTGCATGGAATCCCCCTCACACTCATAATGAAATATGCCTTTGGCAAATGAAATATTTGCGTTGCAAATCTGCAGGAAGATTCTCCTTGCGGAGAATCGGATGGTTATTCCGCTGCGCGGGCGGACGGAGACGAGGACAGCGGCGCCTTTACCCCCACCTTCAGCGCCTTGGTCGGGCAGACGCGGGCGCAGCGGCCGCAGCGGATACATTCGGGCGAATCGTACTGCGTCACGGGATCAATGCCCATCGGGCAGACGGCTTGGCACCGACCGCAATGCACGCACGCGCAGGCGGCATAGTGCAGCCGGACGAGCGAAACGCGGGCAAACAGACCGTAGAACGCGCCCAAGGGACAGAGCCAGCGGCAGAACGGGCGCGACAGCAGCAGACTTAAAAGCACGATCCAGACGAGCACGATCAGCTTCCACCAAAACAGCGGGCCGATCTGATCGGACAGCAGCTGATCGACCGAGAGCAGCGGGATCGCGCCGAACAGCGTTCCGGCGGGGCAGAGGTATTTGCAAAAATACGGCAGCTTATACAGCAGCGGCAGGGCGAAAACGAGCAGCGCGGCGACCGCGTATTTCAGCCACCGGAGGTATTTTTCGCCGGGAAACGTGCGCAGCTTTTTGAAAAACGGGATCTTGAACAGCAGATCCTGCACCAAGCCGAACGGACAGAGAAATCCGCACACGGTTCGGCCTAAAAGCGCGCCGCAAAGCAGCAGAAAGCCGAGCACGTAGAACGGAAACGAGGGCTTGGATTTCGTCAGGGCGCTTTGCAGCGAGCCGACCGGACAGGCGCCGACCGCGCCGGGACAGGAGTAGCAGTTCAGCCCCGGCACGCAAACGGACTTCAACGGCCCGGTGTAGATCGTGCCGTTGAAAAAGCCTGCGATATGCGCGTTTTGCAGCAGCGCCGCCGCGGCCTGCACGGTCAGGCGCTTCCATTCTCCCTTGGGCTTCATAGCGTTTGCGGGATCGCTCACCCGATCCCGATACATTCCAGACAGATGCGGATCGCCTTTTGCAGCACGGCGTTCGGCTGCTCTTGGGCAATGCCGAGGCCGATGCACAGCACGGCGACGGCGACAAGCGCCGCGAACGCGATCCAACGCAGAACCGGCTTTTTTGCGGGGCGCGCCGGGAAAGCTTTTTGCGTCATGGCAGCAGCGCCTCCACCGTGGCAGTCCAGCCGTCGAGATCCTGCGCGCCTACGACCGGGTCGCCGAGGATCGCGCCGTCCGGGCTGATAAAGTACGTCGTCGGGATGTACTGGCAGGTCGCCGAAAGGCGCAGCAGATCGCCCTTCGGATACAGCACCGGATACGTCACGCCCGTGGATTCGATCACGGCCCGCGTTTCGTCCATATCGCTGTCGTCCACGATCACGCCGAGCAGCAGTACGTTCGGATATGCCTGGTGCAGCTGTTCGAGATCCGGCATTTCGGCGCGGCACGGCGGGCACCAGTACGCCCAGAAGTTCACCATCACAAGGTCATACCCGGCGAAGGAATCTTCCGAGAACGTGTTTCCGTCGAGGTCGGTCGTTTTGAAGTGGAACGCGCGTTCGGCGGCGGGCGCGTCGCTCGGCACGGCTTCGGGCGCGGCGGTTGCAGCGGGTTCCGTTTCCGCCGGGACAGCCGGCGCGTTTTTTGCGGCGCAGCCGAACAGCAGCAGCGCCAAAAGAATAAGAAGCAATCGTTTCAAAGGAAACCTCCGTTTTTGGGCTTAGTCTGCCCCGATCAAGACGTCCTTACGCGTCGCGGCACAAAACGCCGAAGCGCACAATCGGCAGGGTATCACAACAGGCGCGGCCAAGCAACCGCGCCGTGAGGATCCCGGACAGGATTAAAAGAGATGCAGCGAATGGCCGAGCTGATGGAAGAAATCGAACAGCCCGCCGACGGAGCCGCTTTCGATGGAGGCGATCAAGCCGGAAACGACGGCAACGATCTTAAAGACGCCGCGCACGAGCGCAATGACGCTGGCGATGATGCCGAAGACGCCGAGGATGCGGCCGACCTTGGCCTTGGTATCGGGCAGGAGCTTTTCACGCTCAGCAAGTCGCAGCGCCTTATTGCCCTGTACGATGGCGACGATGCCGAACGGGATGCCGATGCCGAGGATGCGCGAAAACGGCAGCGATAAAATGCCGAACACAAGCGCGATCACGGCAGCCTTTTGGGTCTGCTCTTCGTAGGGGGAGAGGGAGTGGTAGGTGGACATGGATAGCTCCTTTCTAAAGTGATAGTGCACCTGCGGCGAGGAAGACAATATACCTCAGCCGCGCAGGGCTTCCAGCTTATGCTTGATCCGCTGCAGGGCGTTGTCGATGGACTTGGGCGGGCGGTCGAGATGCTGCGCGATCTGCTGATAGGAATAGCCGCCCAGGTACATGCCGAGCACGGTCTGCTCGAGCGAGGACAGGTTTTCCCTGCAGTAGGTTTGGATGCGGTCGTATTCCTCGCGCCCGATCAGCTCCTCCTCGGGGTCGATCACGCGCAGGTTCTGCATCGTGTCGAACAGCGTCTGGCCTTCGTCGTTTTCGTATTTCGGCACGTCGAGCGAGACGTAGGTGTTCAGCGGGCTGTGCTTTTTGCGCGTCGCGTTTTTGATCGCGGTCAGGATCTGCCGCGTGATGCACAGATCGGCAAAGCTGCGGAACGACGCGGCCTTGTTCGGGTCGTATTCGCACACAGCCTTATACAGCCCGATCATGCCCTCCTGCACGAGGTCTTCATGATCCGCGCCGATCAGGAAATACGTGTGCGCCCGCGACCGCACGGTTTGCTTGAACCGTTCATACAGCGCGCGTTCGGCTTCGTCGTCGCCTGCGCGGAGCTTTTCGATCAGCTGCTCGTCGCTGTCGGCCTGGTAGGACGAATGCTCCATGAAGAACCCCCTTTCAAAAAAGATTATGCCGGTGGAATGTGCTTGCGATGAATCGTGAGCAAAGCGCACGGCTGAATCGAAGCCGTCGGCTTTGATTCAGCCGCCCGACGGGGCGATTTTGCTGTTTACATCTCGTCCTGCCGCCGCTTTTCGAACATCAGGATGCCCGCCGCGACGCCCGCGTTCAGCGAGTCGATATGGCCGCGCATCGGGATCGAAACGAGGAAGTCGCATTGCTCCTTGACGAGCTTGCCGAGGCCGTTCCCCTCGCTGCCGATCACCAGCGCCAGAGGGCCGCTCAGCGCCGCGTTCTGCATCGGCTGTCCCTCCATGTCCGCGCCCGCGATCCAAAGGCCGGCCTGCTTCAATTCGTTCAGCGCCGTTGCAATGTTCACGACGCGCGCGATCTTCATGTATTCGCTGGCGCCCGCGCTCGCTTTGACCGCTGCCGCCGTCACCGACGCGCTTCTGCGCTTGCCGATCACGACGCCGTGCGCGCCCGCGCACTCCGCGCTGCGGATGATCGAGCCGAGGTTATGCGGATCCTCGATCTCGTCAAGCACGACGACAAACGCCGGCTCGCCTTTTTCCTCGGCGACCTTTAAGATGTCCTCGACCGTGCAGTATTCGACGCCCGCCGCATACGCGACAATGCCCTGATGGTTCGCGGTCTTGCCGCCGTGACCGAACGGCATGCAGATATCGTCCAGCTTCCTGCGATCCACTTCGCGGATCACGAGCTTGCTGTCCCGCGCGAGGCCCACGATTTCCTTGAGACTGCCGTCCTGTTCGGTCGAGACCAGCACGCGGTCGATGCTCCGGCCCGCTTTGATCGCTTCGCGCACCGCGTTGCGGCCGATCAGCAGGAACGGCTGCTCGTCGTCCTCGCCCTGCGCGGGCTGCGCGTCACGCTCCGGGTACGCCGGGCGCTCGTCAAAATTCTTGCG
>JAFUDD010000214.1 GCA_017459315.1 Clostridia bacterium
GCAAGCTGTTCGTCTACACGGACGGCGTGCCCGAGGCCACCGACAAGGATCAGCAGCTGTTCGGCACCGAGCGCATGCTGGACGCGCTGAACGAGAGCAAAGACGCCTCGCCAATGGGCGTCCTCAAGGGCGTGCCCGCCGCGCTGTTCATGATGGCGAGCAAGATCATCATTCAGAGCGTGGCGATGATGGGCAAGTCCCCCGCGGAGATCTTGACCAAGACCAACGAGGCGATCTGCTCCAACAACGAAGCGCAGATGTTCGTCACCGTGTGGGTCGGCATTTTGGAGCTTTCCACTGGCAGGCTGACCGCGTCCAACGCGGGTCACGAATACCCGGTGTTCCGGCATCCGGACGGCAGCTTCGAGCTGTATAAGGATCGGCACGGCTTTGTGATCGGCGGCATGGAGGGCGCAAGATACCGCGAGTATACGGTGCAGCTGGAGCCGGGTGCGAAGCTGTTCGTCTATACCGACGGCGTGCCGGAGGCTACCAATGCGCAAAACGAGCTGTTCGGCACGGATCGGATGCTCGACGCGCTGAACCGGCAGCCGGACGCGACCCCGATGGGCGTACTGCAGAACGTGCGCGCCGCCGTGGATGGTTTCGTGCTCGACGCCGAGCAGTTTGACGATCTGACGATGCTGTGCCTGGCCTATAAGGGAAAGGAGCCCGACCATGAAGGAACTGACGCTTGACGCCGTTGTACAGAACATCGAAGCCGTGACCGACTTTGTCAACGCGGCGCTGGAGGAATGGAACTGCCCGATGAAGGCGCAGATGCAGATCGACATGGCGATTGACGAGCTGTTCGGCAATATCGCGCAGTACGCCTATGCGCCGGGCACCGGCAAGGCGACCGTGCGCATCGAGCCGCTCAAAGAAGCGCGCGGCATGCGTCTGACCCTGATCGACAGCGGCAAGCCTTACGACCCGCTCAGCGGCGGCGATCCCGATACGACGCTGTCCGCAGAGGAGCGCGGCATCGGCGGGCTCGGCGTGTTCCTCGTCAAAAAGACGATGGACGACATGCGCTATGCTTACGAAAACGGGCAGAACGTGCTGACCGTGGACAAGCGGTTCTGAACCGAAAAAGACAGATTTGCGCCGCGCGAAGCGCGGCAAATGAACGGAAAAGAGGAAATAACATGAACAACAAGACGATTCTTTCGACCCTTTTGGCAGCGTTGCTGCTTCTGACCTGCTTTGGCTGCGCCCAAGGCCAAGCCGCGTCCGCGACGAGCGCAAACGCACAGACGGCTCCGACGTATGCGACCGTCGGCGAGCTGCTGGCCGATACAAAGGTAAACCATGAGCAGCGAGCGACGTTTTTGAACCGCTATATAGATGCCTTCGAGCTGAACGGCGTCTACTACCGGGCGGTGGCAACGCTCACCGACGAGCAGGAGCAGGCGATCTTTGATCTCGACTGGAACGACCCGGACCATGACGCGAAGGAGGCGGAGATCCTGAACCCCATCGCCATCGACAGCATCGAGAATCTGACCGAGCAGATCCCCGCGCAGGCGGAGCTGGACAAGCTCGTCGGCAAGACCGGCAAGGATTTGCTGGACGAGGGCTGGTCGTGCGGCGGCTACAACCTCGACGATATGGAGTTTTGGATGAGCAAGGACCCGTTCTCCTACAGCGTGATCTTTGACAGCAACGGCGACAAGCCGGAGAACACGGATGATTTCGACGCGGAAGAAGCGATTCAGTCGTATACCGTCAAGTCTGTGACGTATCAGGGCCTCGGCGACGCGACGAATATCTCCCCGGAGGAATAACCCATCGGGCGAGGAAAGGAGACGGGCGATGAGCAAGCATCCGGATCCTGCGGATTCCGCGGGCTTTGTCCTGCTGGCGGACTATGTGCCGCATATCGTGCAGGAGATTCGCTACTATTCCACCTATAACTTCATCGGCGAACGCATCGACGGTTATGAAGCGCCTTGCGCGCTGCTGACCAAGGAAGCCGCCCGCGCGCTGAAGGCGGCGAGCAACGAGCTGTTCGTGCAGGGCTATCGGCTGAAGGTATTCGACGCCTACCGTCCGGCCTGCGCGGTCAAGCAGTTAGTACAGTGGGGCATCGAGGATACCGATATCCGCATGAAGCCGTACTTCTATCCGGATCTTCCGAAGCAGGAGCTGTTTTTGCGGGGCTACATTGCCAAGCAGTCCTCCCACAGCCGGGGCAGCGCAGTCGATCTGACGCTGCTCGATATGAAAAC
>JAFUDD010000215.1 GCA_017459315.1 Clostridia bacterium
GATGCTCGCGCACATATTCGGTGTACGCCTTATACAGCCGCGCATGGTCGAGCCGGTTCTTTTCGGGCGTGCGGCAAAGCCCTGCGGTCGCCGCGTCGGTCTTGGCGTCGTATTCGCGGATCTCTTCGTCGGTGTACGCCTTGGCGCGGTCGATCAGCTCCCGCGCCTCGATGCTTTCCAATCGCACACCGAACGCATTCAGCAGCTCCCCGTCCAGCGCGCGCCCAAAGCCAAAGCCCTGCGGCGTGTGACCGATAGCCGCCATGGTGAGCGAGCGCATCGCTTTTTTCAGCTCGGCCGCGCGGATCGCATCGGTCAGCTGCTTCTGCACCGTTTCCTCCTCCGGCATACCGAAGATATAGGGAAAGCGGCCACGCCCAAAAGCTCGCAGCGTGTTTGCCGCGGAATATGCGCCGGTCAGCGAGTTCAGCCGCAGCCGTCCGCCGTCGATCACGGGCTCACGCAGCGTCCACAGCGCCACCGGGCAGGAAACGGCGTGCAAAACCTCGCTCATATACGCGGCGTTGGCAAACGTCACGTTTTGGAACACAACAAGGTCGGGCTGCTTGTCCGCAAGAAAATCCCTTACGGCGTCTGCGCCGAGCAGAATATCCTCCGGACAGACGAAGCGGCTGTCGAGCTTATATAGCAGCGCCTTGGACGCGTCAAAGCGGTCGTGGGCGCTTTCCATGTGAAACGTGGGCACGCCCACGGGAACGAATACAGGCAGAAACGATGCCATCGGGTTACCTCCGCATACGGTTTTTTCTGCCCCTATCATACGGCAAACCGAGCCGTTATGTCAACGAAAAAACGAAGAATTCCTTGCTTCACATTGACAAAGCGACGAATCGGTCATAAGATAAGACTATCCAGATCGGGAGGGAAACGGATTGGAACAAAATTTGAAAGAGATCTGCAAACAGCTTCGCTGTGATGTTTGCGAAAGCATCGGCTCCATCGGTGTCGGCCACATCGGCGGCAGCCTGTCGATTGTCGAGCTTTTGGCGGTGCTGTACTTTGATCAGATGCACATCGACCCCAAACGCCCGGACATGCCGGGGCGCGATCGGCTGATCTGCTCCAAGGGCCACGCCGGCCCCGCGGTGTATGCGGCGCTGGCCGAAAAGGGGTACTTTGATCGCTCCTTGCTGCTGACGCTGAATCAGGGCGGCACGCATCTGCCGAGCCATTGCGACATGAACCTGACGCCCGGCATCGACATGACGACCGGAAGCCTCGGCCAAGGCTTTTCGGCGGCGGTCGGTGTCGCGCTCGGCTCGCGCCTTGAAAACGACGGCGCAACGATCTACGCGATCATCGGCGA
The DNA here is from genome assembly GCA_017459315.1 of Clostridia bacterium. Next base: position 1,328 of record JAFUDD010000215.1, read on the forward strand.
CGGCGAATCGCAGGAGGGGCAGATTTGGGAAAGCGCGATGTTCGCGGGCAACTACGGGCTGGACAATCTCATTGCGTTCACCGACTGCAACGGCCTGCTGGTGGACGGCAAGGTAGAGGATGTCGGCAATCTGGAGCCGCTTGCGGATAAATGGCGCGCATTCAACTGGAACGTGATCGAAGTGCAAAACGGCAACGACGTGGACGCCGTCCGCGCCGCGGTCATCGAAGCCAAGGCCAACCGCGGCAGCGGCAAGCCGACGATGGTGCTGCTCCGCACCACGAAGGGCGCGGGCGTATCGTTTGTGATCGCCAAGGGCGCCGCCAACCATAACGCGCCGTTCTCCAAGGAGGACGCCGCGCGTGCGATAGCCGAGATCAGAGGGGAGGAACCGTCATGGAAATGAGAGCCGCTTATGCCGAGGAAATGGCCAAGCTGATGGAGGCCGACCGGCACGTGATCGTTCTGGACGCCGATCTTTCCAACTCGACCGCCATGCGCAAGCTCTATCCGCGTTTCCCCAAGCAGATGTTTGAATGCGGCATTGCCGAGCAGAGCATGTGCTCGATTGCGGCGGGTCTATCGTCCTACGGGTTCAAGCCATATATCGAAACGTTCGCGCCGTTCGCGTCGCGCCGGATCTGCGATCAGGTTTCGATCTCCGTCGCATATGCCAAAAGAAACGTTAAGATCGTCGGCACGGACGGCGGCATCGGCGCCGAGCTGAACGGCGGAACGCACATGTCCGTCGAGGACATCGGCGTGCTGCGCTCGATTCCCGGCCTTGTGATCATCGAGCCGTGTGACGAAACGCAGCTGCGCGCCGCGATCCCGGTCATCAACGCTTACGACGGCCCCGTGTATCTGCGCCTGTTCCGAAAGGAGCTGCCCAAGGTGTTCGCTCCGGACTATGCGTTCGAACTGTTCAAAGCCGATACCTTGAAGGAGGGCAAGGATCTGACGATCCTTGTTTCCGGCATCCCGACGTTCGATACGCTCGCCGCCGCGGAAGCTTTGGAGGAGCAGGGGATTTCCTGCGAGGTCATCGGCATTCACACGATCAAGCCCATCGACGCCGAAGCCGTGATCGCCTCGGCACGCAAGACCGGCGCGGTGCTGACCGTGGAGAATCATAACATCATCGGCGGCCTGCATTCGGCGGCGCTCGAAGCTCTCGCCGCGGAGCGGATTCCGTGTTTTGCGGTCGGCATCATGGATCGCTTCGGCGAGGTCGGCAAGCTGCCGTATCTGAAGGAAGCGCTGGGCCTTACAAAAGAACACATACTCGCGGCGGCCAGGGAAGCCGTCAGCAAAAAATAAGGAGAAAATGAATGAAACTGGCAATCGGAAGCGATAAATCGGGCTTTGCGGCAAAGGAAGCCGTCAAGGCGTACTTAACGGAAGCGGGCGTGGCGTTCGACGATCTCGGCACGCAGGACCTCGAGCATGTCGTCCCGTACTATGCGGTAGCGGAC
>JAFUDD010000216.1 GCA_017459315.1 Clostridia bacterium
CGCGAGGTCCTTTTGCGTGCGAATATAAAAGTCATACTTTGCCATTTTTCCACCCTCCGAACAGATACAGCATAGCCCTGTTTTGTCGTTTTGGCAAGCGGCAATCCGCGCCAAAAGCGCAAACGGTCGTTTTTTGGAAATGAAGCGCACTTGCAAGTCGGTACGTTATCGGGTAAAATATAGATAAGAACCGAAACGGAGGGAACGCAGATGCCAACGCTTACGATTTTCTATCTGACAAATTGCCCCTACTGCAAAAACGCAAAGCGCGCTATCGCCGAGCTGTTCACGGAGGACCCGGCCTATACCGCGCTGACGCTGAACTGGATCGAGGAGCGCGAGCAGCCGGACGTGGCGAACCGCTATGATTACTACCGCGTGCCGACGATCTTTTGCGGCAAGGAAAAGCTGTACGAAGCGGATCCTTCGCAGAGCTACGATTCCATCAAGGCGAGCATCCGGGACGCGTTCGACCGTGCGCTTGCATAAGCGGACAACCATTGGAAAGCAGCCGGAGGCGAATCCGGCGGGAAAGGAATTATTATGCTGCAAATCACTCGTTTTACCTGCGAAGGGCTTGCGTCGGGCTGCGTGACCGACAAGCCGAACCCCGCGTTTTCTTTTGCGCTGGAGAGCGATCAAAGCGGTACCGCGCTGCAAAGCGCGACGCTTTGCGTGAACGGAGAAACCATCGATGCGACCAAGCAGATCGGGGTGCGCTATGCGGGAAAGGCGCTGCTGCCGTTTACCGCCTATACCGCGACGCTGACCGCCGTCGATACGAACGGCGAAACCGCGACGGCGTCGCTGGCGTTCGAGACCGGGCGCCTGAATACGCCTTGGGCGGCCAACTGGATCACCGACGGTGCGTATACCTTCACCGAAAAGAGCATTTCTCCGAAGCCGATGCACTTTCGGAAGGCGTTTTCTTCGAAAAAACCGGTGGCGTCCGCAAAGGTCTACGCGACGGCGTTCGGCGTCTATGAGCTGCATCTGAACGGCGAAAAGGTAGGCAATCGCTTCTTTGCGCCGGGCTTTACGTCCTATGCGACGAACCTGCAATACCAGACCTACGACGTGACGGCGCAGCTGCAAAAAGAGAACGTTTTCGACGTTGCCGTGGCGGGCGGCTGGGCCGTCGGTTCGTTCGTGTATACGCGCACCAACCGCGTGGCGGCGGACCGGCAGGCGCTGCTGCTGGAGCTTCGCGTGACCTATACCGACGGCACGGCCGAAACGCTCGGTACCGATACGACATGGGACGTGACCGAGGACGGGCCTTTTTGCATGGTCGATCTGTATGACGGCGAGACCTACGACGCGACGGTAGAGCTTGACAAGCTTGCATGGCGCAAGGCGACGGTGGAGACGCCGCGTTCGCATCCGGCGATCTTTGCCGAGATCGGCGCACCCGTGACCGCGCATGAGCGGTTTGCACCGCTGTCGTGCAATAAGGTCGGCAGCGCGTATGTGTACGATTTCGGGCAGAACCTTGCCGGCGTCGTGCGGCTGCATATTCAGAGCGCCAAGCGCGGGCAGGTGATCACCGTGCGCCATGCCGAAATCCTGAACCCGGACGGCAGCCTGAACGTCGCTTTTTTGCGCAGCGCCAAGGCAACCGCAACCTACACCTGCGTCGAGGGCGAGCAGACCTATATGCCGCACCTGTCCTATATGGGCTTCCGCTACGCTTCCGTCGAGGGCATCGAGCCGGAGAACGTGCGCGTCGAGGCCGTTGCGCTGTATTCGGATATGGAGCCCATCGGCTCGTTCCGCTGCTCGAACGAAATGCTGAATCAGCTGCAGAGTAATATCCAATGGGGTGCGAAATCGAACCTTGTCGATATCCCGACCGACTGTCCGCAGCGCGACGAGCGCATGGGCTGGACGGGCGACATTGCGGTGTTCGGCCCGGCGGCGTGCTTCAATTTCCGTATGGATCGGTTCCTCGATAAGTGGCTGAAGGACGTGCGCGCCGAGCAGACCAAGGGCGGCGGCTTCCCGAACACGATCCCCGCAAACGGCTTCCATTTCCCAATGACGATGCCGGATATGGCCATCGACTGGTGGGGCGACGCGTGCGTGTTTGTGCCGTGGGCGCTGTACCTTTCGGACGGCGACAAGACCGTGCTGGAGGACAACTATGCGACGATGCAGAAGTACGTCAAGGCGTGCTCGTTCTGGGCGGGGCTGCTGTCCTTTGGCAAGCATCGCTATATCTGGAACACCCCGGCCACGTTCCACTTCGGGGACTGGGTCGCGCCGGACGTGCCGAAGATGACGCAATGGCAGGGCCGCGCCAAGTGGACGGCGACCGCAAGCCTCTATCATACCAGCTCGATGCTTGCCCGGATCGCGGAGATCCTCGGCAAAAACGAGGATGCGAAGCGGTATCGCGCGCTGTCCGAAAAGGTGGCCGACGCGTATGAAAGCCTGCTGACCGACGGCAACGGCAAGCTCAAGAACGAATTTCAGACCGCCTACGTGCTGCCGCTGCACTTCGGCATGTTCCGCAAGGAGAACGAGGCAAAGGCCGTGCAGAACCTGGTCGCCCTTGTCGAGCGCGCGGATTACTGCATTGGCACCGGCTTCCCCGGCACGCCGTATATCCTGTTCGCACTTGCCGATCACGGCCGCGCGGACGTGGCCTACCGGATGCTGCTGAACACAAAATGCCCGTCGTGGCTCTATGAGGTCAAGCAGGGCGCGACGACGATCTGGGAGCGTTGGGACGGTCTCGACGAAAACGGCGTATGCCCCATCGGCAACGACGGCACCGACGCGATGATCTCCTATAACCACTACGCCTCCGGCGCCGTCGGCGACTTCCTGTATCGCCGCATCGCGGGATTGGAGCCGGTCGAGCCGGGGTATAAGCGGTTTGCGGTGCGTCCGCTGCCCGGCGGCGGGCTGACCTCTGCGGAGGCCGCCGTTTGCACGCCATACGGAAAAGCCGCTTCCGCATGGACGCTCGAAAACGGCGTATTTACGCTTCATGTCACCGTGCCGGTCGGCTGTGCGTGCGATGTGACCCTGCCGGACGGCAAAATGCAGACCGTGCCAAGCGGCTCCTATACGTTTACCGCAAAGGCGTAAGACAGAAAAACACAAAGCGAAAATCGAAAAATACAGTGCAAAAGGACGTTATCGGCATCGGTAACGCCCTTTTTCTCCACAAATGTGAAAAAATTCTTCATTTCACGCCTTGCCCCCTTGCAACTGCATGTAAAATCAAGTAAAATACACATGGATAAACCGTTTCCGCTTCGGGCGGGGAGAAAGCCCGAAAATACAAAACAGAGAAGGGAAGCAGTCATGCAGTATGATTTTCTGATTGTCGGCGCGGGTCTGTTCGGCGCAACGATTGCCGAACGGATGCACAAGCTCGGCAAGCGTGTTCTTGTGATCGACAAGCGGCCGCACATCGGCGGCAATGTGTATACGGAGGAAATCGAGGGGATTCAGGTGCACCGTTACGGCGCACACATCTTCCACACGAACGACAGACGCGTTTGGGAATACGTCAATCGCTTTGCGGAGTTCAACCGCTATACGAACTCGCCAGTCGCCAATTTCCACGGCAAACTCTATTCGCTGCCGTTCAATATGTACACGTTCAACGCCATGTGGGGCGTCGTGACGCCGGACGAAGCCGCCGCCAAGATCAAGGCGCAGCGCGAAGCCGCGGGCATTACGGAGCCGAAAAACTTGGAGGAACAGGCGATCTCGCTCGTCGGCACCGATATTTACGAAACGCTCGTTAAGGGCTATACGGAAAAGCAATGGGGCCGGCCCTGCACCGAGCTGCCGGCGTTTATCATCAAGCGCCTGCCGGTGCGCCTTACGTTCGACAACAACTATTTCAACGCCCGCTATCAGGGTATCCCCATCGGCGGGTATACGAAGCTCGTCGAGAACATGCTCGACGGCGTCGAGGTGCGGCTGAATACGGACTATTTCGAGAATCGCCGCGAATGGAACGCGCTTGCCAAGACGGTCATCTACACCGGCTCGGTGGACGCATACTTCGATTTCTGCTTCGGCGAGCTCGGCTATCGCTCGGTGCGGTTCGAAACCGAGATCAAGGACACGCCGAACTGGCAGGGCAACGCCGTCGTCAACTACACCGACCGCGAAACGCCGTATACGCGCATCATCGAGCATAAATGGTTCGACCCGGTCGAGACCGAGAAGACCGTGATTTCGCGCGAATACAGCCACGAATGGAAGCCCGGCGAGGAGCCGTACTATCCGATCAACGACGAAAAGAACAACGCGCTCTACAAGAAATACCGCGCGCTGGCCGACGCGGAGCCGAACGTGAAGTTCGGCGGGCGGCTCGGCGAATACCGCTATTACGATATGGACGCCGTTCTTGCCCGCGCGCTGGATATGGCGGACAGCCTCGAAAAGGAGACCGAAATATGAAGCTATTGACCGTTGCGATTCCCTGCTATAATTCGCAGGACTATATGGCAAAGTGCATCGACAGCCTTTTGACCGGCGGCGAGCGCGTCGAGATCATCGTCGTGGACGACGGTTCCAAGGACAATACCGGCAAGATCGCGGATGAATACGCGGCCAAGTACCCGACCATCGTGAAGGCGATCCATCAGGAAAACGGCGGCCACGGCGAGGGCATCAACCAGGGACTTCGGAACGCGACCGGCCTCTATTACAAGACCGTGGACAGCGACGATGTCGTTTCCGCGGACTTCCCCAAGTTTCTCGATACGCTCGAAGCAGTCGAGAAGCAGGGCGGCGTCGATCTGTTCTTCACCAATTACTACTACGTCCATGAGGACGGCGTGGGCGACCGGTCGATCAATTTCTCCAAGCAGCTGCCCGCGAACCGTATCTTCACATGGGACGAAACGCACAAGTTCCATGTCGATCAGCTGATGATGATCCACACGGTCACGTTCAAGACCGAGCTTTTGCGCCGCACCGGGCTCGAAATGCCGAAGCACCTGTTCTATGAGGACAACTATTTCGTCTACGGCAACCTGCGCTTCGTCGAAAAGATGTACTACATGAACATCGACCTCTACCGCTATACCATCGGCCGCGCGGGGCAGTCGGTGCAGGAGGACGTGATGACGCGCAGGTATACGCATCAGCTCAAGTCCACCGAGCTGTGCTTCCTTTCCTGCCATCTCGACGAGATCACGAGCCGCCGCAAGCGCCGCTATATGAAGCATGAGCTGTTTTTGATGTTCGGCATTTCCTCGGTCTATGCCCGCCTCAACAAGAGCAGGGAGGCCGACGAGAACCTCGATAAGATGTGGGAAACCTGCATGGCGTTCGATAAGAAGTGGGCGAAATACTTCCGCAAGGAAACCCCGATCCGCCTTGCGCATATCCCCGGCAAGGCCGGTCAGCAGCTTGTCAAGGGCGTATATCGCATCGCGCATTACGTGGTTCGCTTCAACTGACATCACCGCTTACGCAACCGCGCCCGCTTTCCGGTAAGGAAGGCGGGCGTTTTATCGTCGGCAAAAGAGCACTTTTGCGTGGTCGGCAAACGAAAGACGGTGATGCAGCCGTTTTTGACAGTTCTGCAACATAAGAAAATCGCCACGCGGCTGCGTGACGATGATGCTTTGTAACGATATGCGGATCAGCCCCACAGGATCGCGAGCGCAGGGACGACCTGCTTCTTTCTCGAAACGACGCCCTTCAGGAAGACGCGGTTGTCGTGGATTGTGTTCCCGGCAAAGGCCTGCCGGATGATCTCCGCGTCGCCGTCAAACAGCAGCTCGGTGCCCTCCTTCAAAACGTCGGTGATCATCAGCAGCGACATGTCATAGCCCTTGTTCTCGCGCATCCTGCGCATTTCGGCCAGCAGCTCGTCGGCGCGCTGTACGAACGCGGAGGAATCCATCGTCGTGATCTGGCTGATGCCGAGCTTGTGATCGGCGATGTGGAACTCCTTGAAGTCGGTGTTCAGCAGCGTAGTCGCGGGCTTGTCGCTGCCGGAGCTTGCGGAGAACATTTCCTTGCCGAGCGTTTCAAGATCGAGCCCCGCAATGCGGGCAAGCCGTTCGGCGATGCGCCGGTCGCGCGGGGTGGCGGTGGGGGACTTGAACATAACGGTGTCGCTTAAAATCGCGGCAGCCATCAGCCCCGCAAGCCGTTCGCCGGGCATTAAGCCGTGCTCTTGATACATGGTGGCGACAATCGTGGTCGTGGAGCCGACCGGCTCGTTGCGCATATACACGGGGTAGCCGGTCGAAACGTCGCCGAGGCGGTGATGGTCGATGATGCCGACCAGCTCGGCCTGCTCCAAACCGGGGATCGACTGGCCGACCTCGTTGTGATCGACAAGCACGACGCGCTTGCGCTTCGGGCGCAGCAGGTGGAACCGGCTCAGCGTGCCGACGACCTTGTCGTTTTCGTCCAAGATCGGATAGCTGCGGTAGCGGCTTTGCAGCACCGCGTCGCGCACATCGTCCAGGAAATCGTCCAAGTGGAACGAAACCAGCGCCTGCGTCTGCGCGATGCGGCTGACCGGGATCGACTGGTACAGCATCCGCGCC
>JAFUDD010000217.1 GCA_017459315.1 Clostridia bacterium
GACTCGTGTGCAGGACGAGCTGCAGGGCGGCCTTGATGAGATCGACAAGCAGGCGACCGCAACGTTTACACCCGTTCCCACCGAAGCGCCTACCTTTACGCCGGAGCCTATTGAAACGCCGGAGGTCGGCACGCCCGCCCCGACGGCTACGCCCACGCCGGAGCCCATCGGCAATATTGCCGATACGCCCGCGCCGACTCCCGATACCTCGTCGCCGCTGTACGGCGTTGTGGTCGGTCTGAACCCCGGCCGTGACAAGAGCTCGGATTATCCGGAGGAGTGCGCGTTCAACCTCGAATTCTGCCAGAGCCTCAAGACCTATCTGGAGCAGCGCGGCGCGACCGTCGTGCTGGCGCGTACCGATAACGACAGCCGCGTCAAGGACGCTACGCGCGGCAAGATCTTCCAAAGCGAGGGCTGCACCTTGGCCGTGGAGATCTTCTGCAACCACATGGGCAAGAACAGCAAGCAGGGCTGCTACGTCCGCTACGGCGGCAGCAAGGAGTTTGCGCAGGAGCTGGCCGACGCGTATCAGGCGGTCACCGGCATCCCGTTCCAAAGCAACCATTCGAGCGGCATCTATAAAAAGACCGAGGATGTCATCCACAACAGCGGCAAGAACTGCCAGTGCGTCCGCCTCGTGCTCGGCAACTGGGACAACGATAAGGATCGTTCGATCTTCATGGACGCCTCCATGCAGCCGAAGATTTTCGAGGCGATCTACAACGTCCTGTGCGGCAGAGTGAAAAAGTAAACAGCCGAATAGCATAAGAAAGCGTCCCTTTGCGGGGACGCTTTTTTGACGGGGAACGGCGAAGGGGGAGACAAAGCCGCGGCGCTCGTCAAGTCCCGTTCCCACAGCCTGCCGCATACCGGCAGCACGGCTTTCCTTGCGATAAAAAGCGCCCTGCCGAAGCAGAGCGCGGGTCTTATACCGTCGAAAGCAGTTTTTTTATCAGAACTCTCCGAATCGCCGTGTGCAGGAGTACAGTGCCTTCAAGGCGGGACGGATCTCGGAAATCATCGTGCCGCGATAGGTGCTCACAGTTGTGGAGTGAATGACGGTGTTGTTGCCGAGGTAGACCATGATGTGTCCGATCACGCCGCGGGCGGTGCTGCGCGTAAAGACGAGGTCGCCGCGCTGCAGATTGTCCACATCCTCCTTGACGTTCAGCTCGCCGGAAAGCAGGTTCATCGGGAGCGTCTTGCCGTTGTATTCCCAGTAGATAGATTCGGTGTTCGACAGGCCGGCGGCGGTTCGTTCGCCGTTATCCATGTCCATATACAGCGGCTGCTGCTCATCCACGCGGCAGCCGATCGAGCCGAGCGCCCAGCAGACGATGCCGGAGCAGTCATACGCGCGGTCGCCGAGCCGTTGACCGTTGCTGTACGGCGTGCCGAGCCGGTCATAGATCGTCGAGATCAGCGTTTCGATCAGGAACGCGCGCTCGTCCTCCACCGTCGGCCGGATGCGCCGCGCGGAGTCGAAGGTGCCGGCATACTCGGACTCGGAGGCAAACAGCCCCTCAATCACACAGACCGTTCCGTCCGCGACCGTCAGCATCCGATCCTCGCCGAGGTAGATGCCGCAGGCGGTGATATAGCCGGAATACCGCTCCCGGAACTTCACACGCAGCGTTTCGTGGATCGACGGCTCCTTTTTCTGATTCGCGGCGGGCGCTGCAAAGAAGATCAGGTCGCCGCGTTCGAGCGATTCGGGATCGTCGATGTAGAGCCATTGCGTCTGCTGCCCGTTATAGGTCACGTTCCAGCCGATTGTGTTAAACAGCTTGAACGAGATCGAGTTGTAAACATCATCCTTATACAGCCGAGGGTAGAGGTCCTTGTTGGCCAGAGGCTTGACGTAAAAATC
>JAFUDD010000218.1 GCA_017459315.1 Clostridia bacterium
AAGAGAAGTAATCTTTCCAACTCCTCCGAGAATGCCTTCGCCATTATACATGTAAATCACATGATAAATGACAACCAAAACTACAGTTACCCATCGGATATTGTCTAAGTAGTATTTTCTCATGTATTTCTTACCTTTGCAATTTATTTTAACATCATTTTAATTGCAAGGCATACCCATGTCTACCAACCAAACCGAACATTTATATCTCTGAAATGTTAAAGCTGGTTGCGAAATCTAAAATTTCTTCAGCACAAAGCTCACCTCCCACAACCTCCCTTAGCTTGTATCACTGACCAGCTTCACTTGATATCCGTCAATATATTTCCGCAGATATTCTTGATGCCGTTCAACATGGCATTGAACGCATCACTCCGCTGCCGCCGCTTTCTTTCTCTTCATCAATAAACTCATAGTCTCGACCAACCCCAAATAGTAAAATCGTTTTCTCGCTTTGCCCAAAATAGTAAAATCGTTGACTCGTTTTCTGAAATAGTAAAATCGTAGCCACGCCCCTGCTCCTTGACCAGTTCCCTCAGACATAAAAAGAGGGCTCCCATCACACCGAGCACGCTCTGCTCCCGGTGACGGAAACCCCAGTAAATCAGGCTTTTTCAGCCCTTTTTCTTCAAGAATGTGTTAGTAGACAAACCGTCTCCACATGCCTTGGGACAACAGCGTGAATAAAATGACTGCTGCTTTGCTTCAGATATTCTTGTAGAGCTCGTAGCAATCGTGGCCTTTCGGCACGTCCTTGAGCTCGCCTCTGAGCAGATAGCCGTTCTTTTTGAAGAAATCGACGTTCCAGTCGCCCGCATTTGTCAAAATCATGGAAGCGCCGTTTTCCTTTGCCAGTTTTTCCACTTCCTGCATAAAATACGTGCCCAGACCCTGACGCCGGAGCGGCTCTTCCACAAACAGCGCTTCCACAAAGCCGTAGGCGCCCTTGTCCACGTCCGCCATTACGCCGGCAATGAACCTGCCGTCTTTGTCCACAAGCTTCTTGTAAAAATCAACGCTCTCGTATTCCGGCTCGTAGGCTTCGCTGTATGTCCGAATGCCGTTTTCGATAACTTTCGCGTCGTCCCTGCTGCCGAGCGAGACCCTGAACCGGGCGCCGCTGTTGTCCGACGGCACATATTCCGGCGTTTCCCTGTCAAGATATTTGACCAGGGAATAACTGATATAGTCGTTTGCCTTTTTCAGCGTCGTGAAAACTGTGTAGCCGTGTTTTTCATAGAAGGGTCTTGCCATATAACTGGCGGTTCCGAGCGTCACGACCCGACAGCCTTTCTCTCTCGCGATGTGCTCGACTTCGCGGATGATCATAGAGCCGATCCCGTGATGCCGATAGCGTTCATCCACCCAAAGCGTGTCAAGGAACATTCTCGACCAGCGGTATTCGTAAGCTTCCGCAATACATCCGCCGACGATCTCGCCGGCTTCGTTCTCGACCTTGAGGACGAATTCTTCTTCATCAGCATCTACCTCGTGCGGCACGATTTCATTGATCTTCCCGCCGATATAGGCGGCCTCTTCCTTTGTCAGATTTTCGATTTTGTATTCCATTTTTTCACTTCCTCTTATTCCGCGGCGAGGATCGCTCCCCGCCGCTGTTCTGTGTCAGACTGATCGGCGAACGGCCAGCCCAACATGGGCTATTTTATTTCTGCGTTGTTATTCTTCAGGAAGTCGATATTCCTACCGTAAGCTGCGGCAGTCTCCGTATCATTCGTTTGAAATGCTTCAAACAATTCTGCAGGAATCTTTCCCGGCTTTATCCGTTCATAGATGGTGAGGTTCCAGGAATGCTTGCATTTTTTGCATCGGTAGATCAACCACACATCGACATTGTTCCCGTTGGCGTTTACTCTGAATTTGCCGGAATTGAGAAACTCCTGCTTTTTTCCACAACCTCCACAACGATGAAACACACGGATACCGTTTGCTTTTTCGACCTCCTGCTGGATAGCGCTGTTTTTTGCTCCGGACAGTCTCCTGCCCGGTATGTTTTTGCTCATACGTTCCTCCCAAATATCCTTTAGGAACCGTCTGAGCTTATAGAATTGTGAAGTATTTAAGCTCAGACTACTGAGCATTCACATACTTTCTGGTCATAAAAGCGATCTCCTTTCCGATTGTATCATCAAAGATTCTGTAGAATCGGTGTATTTCCCCTCTATTCTTTCGCGTTTTTGTAAATTTCACAGGCGATGTCATTTATCGCTTCGTCGGCTGCTTCCGTGACGTTGTTGTACATCACGGCAACGCAGATGTCTTTCTTGCGGGAAAAGACCCAGCTGGTCAGAAAACCCCAGTTCTCTCCGCCGTGGCCGGCAACGCTGTCTTTGCGCGCTTCCGATTCCCAAACGTCAAGGCAGAGGCCGTAGTCATCCATGACCGGCGTCATCATGCGCCGAGCGGTCTTCTTTTTGAGGAGGCCGCCTTTCCGATAGCTCTTCGAAAGCTCAAGCCCGATCTTGACCAGTTCCGTCGGTGTGGTCCATAGACCGGCAGCGGCTTGCTCGGGATAGTAATGGTAACCGTGGGCGGGATCCTCCTTCTGCGCCAGCCTGAAGCCGAACGCTGCGTTGGAAACCAGCTCTTCGTCCAGCGGCTGGAAAAAGCCGGTGCGCTTCAGGCCCAGCGGCTCGGCGACCTCCTTTTGGAAGGCCTCGCGGAGGGTTGTGCCGGTGATACGCTCAAAGGCGAGCTGTGCCAGCGTGATGCCGCCGCCGGAGTACATATGCTGTTTGCCGTAGGGCCGGATCCTACGCAGCTTCGGCGTGTTGCCCTTGCCGTTCAGCACATCCTCGAGCGAGAGCGGCTCGTGCTTTGCCGGATACCCGGGGAAGCCGTGGAGGTTGTAGCCCGCCGTGTGGGAAAGCAGCGCGGCGAAGGTCACGGGACCCTTTTTGACGAATTCCGGCACCACGCCCGAGATATCCGCGTCAAGGTCGATCATCCCCTTGTCCACATAGCGGAGCAGCGTCAGCGCAAACATGGGTTTCGATACGGAACCCGCCTGGAACAGCATATCCGGGTTCACCGGGAAGTCCTCGCCATAGCGTCCGCTGCCGGCACAGTAGGTGAGGAAATCACCGTCTCCGGCCTGGACGGCAATGCTGACGCCGTAGCCCCTTTTGCCCTTGATGCGCATGGCCTTATCCACATCGACGCCATAGACATTCTTGATGATCCGGTTGGGGCCTTTGAGCATCCGCATCAGCACAGCCTCATCGCCATCGATGATGCCGGTCTCCCGGAAGCCCGCTTTATGATAAACGTGCAGGCCCAGCTCGTTGTCCGGCTCGGTGGACAGGAAGAGCCGGTTGGCGCCGTTTTCTTTGAAGTATTTGATGATCTCCTGCAGGGCGGCCTGGCCGTAGCCCTTGCCCTGTTCATTCCGGTCAATCATGAAGCGCCAGAGCCAGTAGCGGTCGTCCTCATCCTTTTCTTCAGGATTGAATACGAACATGCAGAAGCCCACCAGCTTCTCATCTGCATAGATGGCAAAGGGCCGGGCCACGCCGGGCTGCTCCGCGTTCGCCTCGTCCGCCTGCCGCAGAGAGGTTTTATTGCTGGCCACGAAAGGCTGATCCTCCCGCACGGAAAGGGCCAGAACAGCATCTCTGTTATTCTCATTGATAGGTTCCAGTTTAATTATCATAATTGATTTTTCTCCTTGAACATAAGATTTGATATGTAATCGTTCTCGTATAACGTCGATTGCTGAAAATGGGTATAAAAATACCGCAGCGAAGCAGCTCCCGTCGTGGCTGCATCCTGCGGTTCCCACTATCCGAAAGTACCTCAAAAACGGCACACTAACCCAGAGGGGTATACCCCTCAGTCATGCTCTGCGCCTCTGTTCAGTTTTCAGGCGATCGTAATAATCATTGGTGTACGCACCTTTCATAGATTTATAGAGCAATTATACATGATATCTCCTTGAAAATCAATGCTCAAGTTCAATCCTGCCACCCCGTAGGTCGCAACGAAAGAAATGCTGTATCCTATTGTCGCCTCAATTCTAACTCCCGGTTTATTCTTTCTGCCAGTTTTTTCTGCCGGCGATAGGAAAAAACTGAAATGACAAATGCCGTCAAGAGCATGGAAACAACCGCCAGAAGCGCAGGAAGCAGGCCTTTATCTGTTGGGATCCAGCCGACGAGAAAAGCGATTGCCAACATGATCGCGCAACCGGTCGCCATGTGAATCGCAATCTGAACGGAACGGCTTAGCTTTTCGTTGGTGTAAATGATACAAGGAAGGCCGAATCCGAGGCCGATCCCCAAGCTGCCGAGAGCCATTTTGGTGACGGAATAACCGGAAGCGGAATAGACGCCGCCCATGTTCAGATCGGCAATCAAGGAGCCGAGCAGAAACAGGAAAGAGGAGATCGCCACCGTTGCTTTGGTACGCTGGACTAAAAATACGATACTATCTTTCTTCTTCATCATGATTCCTCCTATAATCCCAAATAGTTTTTAAGATCAGACAAGTACTTTCGGGAAACGTAATCAGACAGCCCGTTTCTCATTTTCAGGAGCAGACTTCCCCCGAAACCGGCTTCCACGCTTTGTATATAAGAAAAGTTGACGGCGCAGGATTTGGATATCTGTATGAAGCCGCTGCCCAACTGATCCAATACTTCATACAAGCGTTTTCGCGTCCTGAACTCTTCCTTTTTCGTATAGAGCTTTGTTTCCCCGCCCACTACCCGGATCATGTAGACCTCCTGCTCTGCAAGAAGGAACGTACGTCCGTCACGCTCCGCCAGGACAGGGGTGTCCTTTGCCTGCAATATGTCCAAAGCCCGTTGTATCTCCGGGGTTATTCTATCCGTATAAATGACCGCCCGCGGAGGCGTGTGCTCCGGCGAGACTTCAATCTTGACCTGCATAAGAGATCCCCTTTCCTGTTGCGTGCACATCAACTTAGATGAGAACAGTATAATCGGGTAAATATCTTTTGTCATCTGTTTGGCGCTAAGAGGTAAATAATTGCAGGTGAAATGCAAGGAACCCCTGCCAAAGCAGAACATGACAGGATGCATCATATTATGGTAAAAAAGTGGGCGGTGGGAGATTTCTCCCTACCGCCCGGTACATTATGCATAAATCAGATCGTTGTTCACAACCTCCATAGCTCGATTACTTAACAATACGCTGATGCTGATTGAATTCGAACATTGAGCCTTCTGTCGATTTTATCAACGGTGAAAATATCGCCTTACACGGCCTGCCTTTTCAAACGAAATCATTTCCGGGTATTTCAAGCGAAACCGTTTCCGGGTAGCTTTTCAACAAAAAATATGATACAATAATGCGGACGCCGCGTTTGCGGCGAACGGAGACTGGATAATAAGGAATGAACAACATGCATGACCCGATGATTACAACCATAGCAAAGGATCTGTCGCTGAAGCCCGAGCAGGTCAAGGCGGCGGTGGAGCTGTTAGACGCCGGCAACACGATCCCGTTTATCGCGCGTTATCGCAAGGAGGCAACCGGCTCGCTCGACGATCAGGTGCTGCGAAGCCTTTCCGAACAGCTCGATAAGCTGCGCGGTCTGCAAAAGCGGCGCGACGAAATCACCAAGGCGCTGACCGAGCAGGGCGTTTTAACGCCGGAGCTGACAAACAAGATCGCGCGGGCGGCGACGCTGTCCGAACTGGAGGATCTTTACCGTCCCTACCGACCGAAGCGCCGTACGCGCGCAAGCGTCGCCAAGGAGCGCGGACTGCTGCCGCTTGCGACGTGGCTGATCCGGCAGCCCGAGACCGGCGATCCGCTTGTGAAGGCGCAGGCGTTCGTCAACCCCGAAAAGGAAGTCCCGGACGCGGAAGCGGCGCTGGCCGGCGCGCGCGACATCATTGCCGAGGCCGTCAGCGACGAGGCGTCGCTGCGGAAGACGCTGCGCTTGCTCCTGCGGCGTGAGGGCGTGGTCGTCACCAAGGCGGCCAAGACCGAGGACAGCGTCTATGCGAACTACTATGATTTTTCCGAGCCGGTTCGCAGCATACAGGGTCACCGCATTCTGGCGATCAACCGCGGCGAGCGCGAGGAATATTTGAAGGTCACGGTGGAAGCGCCGGAGCAGCGATGCAAAAACACGATCTACGGGATGTTCGTCAACGGCAGCGGCCCCGCTTCCAAGCAGGTCGAGCTGGCGTGTGACGACGCGTGGACACGGCTGCTGTACCCGTCGCTGGAGCGGGAGATCCGCAACGAGCTGACCGATCGCGCGAACGAAAGCGCGATCAAGGTGTTTTCGGAAAACCTGCATCAGCTTTTGATGCAGCCGCCGATCCGCGGCAAGGTTACGCTCGGCGTCGATCCCGGCTTCCGCACCGGCTGCAAGCTGGCGGTCGTGGATGAGAACGGCAAGGTGCTCGATACCGGCGTCGGGCACTTCACGCTGCCCGGCAACGAGGCGGGCAAGGCTGCGGCGGCGCGGCTGATCAAGAAGTTTGTGAGCGACTATGGCGTCACGGCGATTGCGATCGGCAACGGCACCGCAAGCCGCGAGAGCGAGCAGTTCATCGTAAACCTTTTGCCCGAACTGCCCGGCGTTGCATATATGATCGTCAGCGAAGCGGGCGCGTCGGTGTATTCGGCAAGCAAGCTCGGCGCGGAGGAGTTTCCGGACTTCGACGCCACGCAGCGCAGCGCGGTTTCGATCGCGCGGCGGATGCAGGATCCGCTGGCGGAGCTTGTCAAGATCGAGCCGAAGGCGATCGGCGTCGGGCAGTATCAGCATGATCTGAAACAGAACGAGCTTTCCGCTGCGCTCGACGGCGTGGTGGAGCAGTGCGTGAACGGCGTCGGCGTGGAGGTGTCCACGGCGTCCGCGGCGCTGCTGTCGCACGTTGCGGGCATCGGCCCGGCGCTCGCCAAGAATATCGTGGCTTACCGTGAGGAAAACGGGATCGCCTCCCGTGCGGAGCTGAAAAAGGTGCCGAAGCTCGGCCCGAAGGCGTTCGAGCAGTGCGCAGGCTTCTTGCGCGTACGCGACAGCAAGAATCCGCTCGATGCGACCGCCGTACACCCCGAAAGCTACGACGCCGCCAAGACGGTGCTGACGAAGCTCGGCTATCAAAGCAAGGATGTAAAGGGCGGCATTGCGGACGTTAACCGCCGCGCGGAAGCCTATGGACTTGAAAAGCTCGCCGCTGAAGCGAGCGTCGGCATGCCGACACTTCGGGACATCCTTTCCGAACTGCAAAAGCCCGGACGCGACCCGCGTGACGATCTGCCCAAGCCCGTGCTTCGCACCGACGTTTTGGACATGAAGGACCTCAAGCCCGGCATGGAACTGACCGGCACGGTCCGCAATGTGATCGACTTCGGCGCTTTCATCGACATTGGCGTGCAACAGGACGGACTTGTGCATATTTCGCACATGTCCGACAAGTACATCCGTCATCCGTCCGAGGTCGTCAAGGTCGGCGATGTCGTGACCGTATGGGTGCTCAGCGTGGACGAAAAGAAAAAGCGCATCGCCTTGACTATGAAGAAAAACGGATAGGCTTTGACAGCCCTCCGCTTATATCCAAAATGCAACAGTATTTCAATGACCCTGCGCCGCCATCATGGACAGCAAATCAAGATAGAATTTGCGAACAGCATGACGGCGCACAGTTCGTCCTGCAAATACATGTGATCGCCGTTTACTTTAGGGAATATATCCCATACGCCCGGCGTAATATGCATTTTGTCCAAGGGAGCGTGTTGCCGGAGCGGACGAACGGCTTGCCGGACGAAGAATGAGCGTCGGAACCCGTCCGATCCTGTTTGTTTGCACAAGCAAATCTTTATTCGGCCTTAAGCGTATTGTCACAAAGCGGCTTCACTTTTCTGCCCTTGCGCTAAAAAGGCTTTCACCTCGGGCAGCAACCGGGCGGCTTCCTTTCTTCCGATCTGATAGACCCGCTCCAGCTCCGCCGGGTTCTTTTCCGTGCGGTGGATTCCAAGTGCCTCCGGGGGACGGATAACCAGCATGTCTCCGGCGGCCTCCCGCGCGTCCAGCTCGTCCATCTGGCGATTATAACGGAGGTGCCGTACCGACATGGCCTCCGCGGCCTTTGGATACCGATGGAGAAAGACGCGCAGCAGCGGCGCCGTATGGCTTTTCTTTTTCCGATAACCCGCAGGCTGCGTCAGGATGACGACGTTTCTGTCATAGCCCCTTTGCTCCATGCAGCGGTAAGGGACGGAGTCGGTCATGCCGCCGTCCAACAGACGGTGTTTTCCGATGGGAACCGGCTGAGACACCAGGGGCATGGAGGCGGAGGCCTGCATCCACTTGAGATCGGTTTCGCCTCCGTCCGCGCAGTTGTGGTAGATTGTCCTTCCGGTCACAATATCGGTGGCGCCCACATAGAACGACATGGGGTTTTGGCGAAAGGCCTCCCGGTCAAAGGGATCCAGCTTGTCCGGAAGCTCATGATAGCAGAACTCCGCGCCATACAGGTCGCCGGTTTTCAGCAGGGATCGAAAGCTGCAATAACGGGGATCTCCGGCGTATTGCTTGTTGTAGCGAATGGCCCGCCCGATCTGACGGGATTTATAATTGCAGCCGAAGACCGCGCCTGC
>JAFUDD010000219.1 GCA_017459315.1 Clostridia bacterium
CCGATGGGAGTCTCCCGTTATCCCTACGGGAACACATTTATTATGACATACTTTTGCGTGCAATGCAATTCTTTTTTCGTGAAAAAATATATTTATTTTCATTAAACACACAAATGATACACGGTAAATCGTGAATCCGAGTGTTTCAGACGATACAGCCGTGCATTTTCTCCGTCGGGCGGCCTTTGCACTGCTTCGAGACGGATTCGTAAGCGTTCCGCAAAACAGCGCCGCGGGTTCTTGCAATCATGCGGGAATCATGCTATACTCATTTTATATACGGAGCGAATGGGCTATGACCTTTTCGGCTCCGCGAGTACGCCGAAAGGTTCCGATGGCTATGAATAAGCTCGCCGCGTTTTTCCGCGCGCTGCATCCCCGGTTCTGGGTTTACGATTTTGTGAAGTTTACATGGATTCCCGCGCTGTACCTTTTGCAGCGCCCGAAAATCCTTTGCTGCAACGCCGAGGGGAAGATGCCGAGGATCAAGGGGCGTGCGATCCTCGTTGCCAACCATACGTGGTGGATGGACCCAATCACGATGATTCTAACGTTCTGGCGCAGACGACTCTACACGCTGGCCGCCGTCGAAACGCTCGGCCCCGGCAAGTTCGCCCGCCTGATCCATAAGGTGCTGCTGTTTGTCGATGTGGATCGGAAAAAGCTCGATATCAAGAGCTTCAACCAATGTCTCGACCTCTTGAACGACGAAAAATGCCTGCTTGTGTTCCCGGAGGGACGGTTCGTCTTTGAGGATGAGCTGCAGCCGTTCAAGGGCGGCACGGCGTTGATGGCGTTCAAAACCGGCGCGCCGATCTATCCGGTTTACATTCACGGCTTATACGGCATGTTCCGCCCGATCTATATGGCCGTCGGCGATCCGATTGACGTGAGCAAGGAGATCGAGGGCGCGGCGGACGCGCAGAAGATCCAGCAGCTGAATGAGCTGATGCGCGAGCGCGTGAACGAGCTCCGGCAGAAGTTAGAGGCATGGATGCCCGCAGATGAGGCGGACAAGCTCAAGGCGTTCAAGGCCGCCAAGCGGGCGGCGCTTGCGAAAGGCCATGAGGAGCGCGAACGCGCCTGGCGCGAGGCGCAGGAAAAGGGACGCGTATGACGACGCTGCATATCGGCTGCCATCTGTCCCCGTCAAAGGGACTGCTGGCCATGGCAAAAACCGCTTCGGATCTCGGCGCGGACACGTTTCAATTCTTCGCTCGCAACCCGCGCGGCTCCAAGGCCAAGCCCTTGGACGAAGCCGACGCCGCGGCGATGGCGGATTATCTTGCGGAAAATGGTTTTGCGCCGGTGCTCGTCCACGCGCCGTATACGCTGAATCCGTGTGCCGAGCGGCAGGAGGTCATGGACTTCGCACGGCTTGCGATGGGCGACGACCTTGCCCGGCTTTCTGCCATGCGTCTGCCGCTGTATAACCTGCATCCGGGCAGCCATGTCGGACAGGGCGCGGCCGTCGGCGTCGAAAAGACGGCGGCGCTGCTGAACGCCATTATCCCCGCGGACTTTGCGGGAACGGTTCTGCTCGAAACGATGGCGGGGCAGGGCAGCGAGATCGGCGGCACGTTTGAGGAGCTTCGTGCGATCATCGACCGCGTCGAGCGTCGGGAAAAGCTCGGTGTTTGCCTCGATACCTGTCATGTCTTTGCGGCGGGCTACGATATCGCGTCCGATCCGGACGCGGTGCTGACGCAGTTTGACAAGGTGATCGGCTTGGATCGGCTCCGCTATGTGCATCTTAACGATTCCAAATTCGGCCTCGGCATGCACAAGGATCGCCACGCGCCCATCGGTGCGGGCGAGATCGGGATCGAGGGCGTGCGGCGCATCGTGAACCATCCCGCCTTGCGGCATCTGCCGTTCTGCCTCGAAACCCCGCACGAGGATATGAGCGAATACGCCGAAGAAATCCGGCTGGTGCGGGGACTCTGCGACGGCGAATCAACCGGCTGTTCGCGCTGTCGGCAATAAAAGGGCATAAACGGAAACGTTTACCAATACAGAAAAGGAGAAACAAAAATGAAAAAGCTCTGGAATGAATTCAAGAC
>JAFUDD010000220.1 GCA_017459315.1 Clostridia bacterium
ATGCATTTCTTCATAACTGTTGCTCCTCAATGCGTCTTTCAGAATCAATATAGCAGACAGATGTAAAATATTTGCGTTATATATGCGTTATAAAGTCGGTAAAACTGTAAACAATACAGAGAATTGAAGCGGTGGAAATATAAAAGGGAGAGCATTTTCGCTCTCCCTGTTCGGTTTCCGCTGTTACGCCTTGTCTTGCTTGCTTTCAACGCAATATGCTTTTCTGCGCAGGCATCGGCGCAGAAGCAGTCCGTTTCAGCTTTCCTGTGTTTTCCGGGCGGTTTTCACCGTGCCGCTGCCTGGTCTGTCGCCGCGGCAGCTGTCGATGCTTTCTTGGCGGCGGCCAGCATCAGCTTGATGCGATTCAGCTGGTTGACCTCGCTTGCGCCGGGGTCGTAATCGACGGCGGCGATGTTCGCCATCGGATAGGCTTTTTTCAGAGACTTGATGACGCCCTTGCCCATGACGTGATTCGGCAGGCATGCAAACGGCTGAATGCAGACAATATTGTAAACGCCCTCGTTCAGCAGCTCGACCATCTCGCCGCAGAGAAACCACCCTTCGCCGTACTGGTTGCCGATGGAAAGGAACGGCTTCGTCGGTTCGGCGATCCGGTCGATCCGCTGCGGGGCAGAAAACCGCTTGCTCCCTTTGAGCGCATCGGTCGCGGGCTTTCGCAGGGCTTCGAGCGCATCGACGCCGACACGGGCGATCACGCTCTCATACCACGCGCGGCCGAGGAACTTGTGCTTATAATCCTTGTCGTAGAGGAACATGGCCAAAAAGTCCATGAAGTCCGGCACGACGGCCTCCGCGCCCTCGCGCTCCAGCAACTCGACAAGATGGTTGTTCGCCAGCGGCATGAACTTGACAAGGATTTCCCCGACGACGCCGACGCGCGGCTTCTGCACGGTCTCGTCGATCGGGAGCGCGTCAAAGTCCGCAACGATCTTTTTGCACAGCTCACGGTAGCCGTATTTCTCCCCTGTGCCGAGGATCGATGCCACGATCGCCTTTTCCCACCTGTCATGCAGAGCGTCGGCGGAACCGACGACTTTTTCATACGGACGCGTGCGGTAAAGACAGCGCATCAGAACGTCGCCGAGCACAAGCGCCTCCAAGCCCTCCTTCAGCATCGGCAGCGTGACATAGAAGCCCTCGTTGGTCTCCATGCCGTTCGCGTTCAGCGAGATCACGGGGATATAGGACAAGCCTGCCTTGTCGAGCGCGCGGCGAATGAAGCCGACATAATTGCTCGCACGGCAGCAGCCGCCCGTCTGCGTCATCAACAGCGCGAGCTTATGCGTGTCGTACCGACCCGACAGCACGGCCTCCATCATCATGCCGGTCATAATGATCGACGGGTAGCATGCGTCATTGTTTACGTACTGCAGGCCGACATCCACGGCCTTCTTGGTCGCGTTGTTCAGCATTTCGAGGTGATAGCCATACTTCGTGAATACCGGCTCCAGCAGATTGAAATGCACCGGACTCATCTGCGGCGCAAGGATCGTATAGCCTTCGTCGAACATCCTTTGGGTGAACTGTGTGCGTTCGTAGGCAATCGGCTGCGGCTCCGGCTCGATCCGGCAGCGGCGGCGCATATCCATCGCGGCAAGCAGGCTGCGGATGCGGATGCGCGCGGCGCCGAGGTTCGATACCTCGTCGATTTTCAGCACGGTATAGAGCTTATTGCATTTGGACAAGATCTCATCGATCTGATCGGTCGTGACCGCGTCGAGTCCACAGCCGAATGAAAAGAGCTGCACAAGTTCCAGATCGTCGCGCTTTGTCACAAACTCCGCCGCCCGGTACAGCCGCGAATGGAACACCCATTGATCGACGACGCGCAGCGGCCGCTGCGGATCCTCCTCCGTGGGCAGACTGTCCTCGGTGAACACGTCGAGCCCGTAGGACGCGATCAGCTCCGGGATGCCGTGGTTGATCTCCGGGTCGATATGGTAGGGGCGTCCCGCAAGCACGATCCCGCGCCGTCCCTCCGCCGTCATTTGCGCTAAAAGTCTTGCACCCTCGGCGCGGATATCAGCCTTGGCCCTGCGCTGCTCTGCCCACGCCGCCCGCGCGGCTTCACGCACTTCGCCGGCGGGAATCTGCCATTGGTCGTGGCAGAAGCGGACGAGCCGATCCTCCGCGATCTTCTCGCTTGTAAACGCGATAAACGGGCGCAGGTATTCCATCTGCCCGGACGTGATCGCTTCCACGTTGTTTTTGAGGTTCTCCGGATAGGAGCAGACGATGGGGCAGTTATAGTGGTTCTCGGCGTCCGGCGTTTCCTGAAACTCATAGAACACGCAGGGGTGGAACACGGTCTTGATCCCGTGGTCGAACAGCCATTGCACATGTCCGTGCGCGAGCTTGGCCGGATAACATTCCGATTCGGACGGGATCGAGTCCATGCCCGCTTCGTAGATCTTCCGGCTCGAAAACGGCGACAGCACGGTGCAGAAGCCGAGCGCCTTAAAGAACGTCGCCCAATACGGGTAGTTTTCGTACATATTCAGCACGCGCGGCAGACCGAGTACGCCGCGCGGCGCTTCGGCCTCGGGCAGCGGCTCATAATCGAAGATGCGGCGGCGCTTATAGGCGAACAGGTTTTCGCCGGGGCGCGTGCAGGTGTTCGTCTTGATCTTCTTTTCGCAGCGGTTGCCGGACACATACCGCCCGCCGCCTGCGAACGTGTTGACCGTGAGCATACAGTTGTTTTCGCACCCGCCGCAGCGCACAGCCTTAGTCGTGTAGGAAAGCGTGCGAACCGCATCTGCGCCGAGCATGGCGGAGCCTTCGCCCGCGTCGTTCTCCCGAGCGATCAGCGCCGCGCCGAACGCGCCCATGATGCCCGCGATATCGGGGCAGACGGCCTCGGTTTGCGCGATCCGTTCAAACGCACGCAGCACGGCCTCGTTATAGAACGTGCCGCCCTGCACGACGATATGCTGCCCAAGCTGCTTCGCGTTTGCGAGCTTGATGACCTTGAACAGCGCGTTTTTGATGACGGAATACGCCAGTCCCGCCGAAATGTCGGATACCGGCGCGCCCTCCTTCTGCGCCTGCTTGACGTTGGAATTCATGAACACCGTGCAGCGCGTGCCGAGGTCGATCGGCGCGGACGCAAACAGGGCTTCCTTGGCAAACGCTTCTGCGGTATAGCCGAGCGAGGCCGCAAAGTTCTCGATGAACGAGCCGCAGCCGGACGAGCAGGCTTCGTTGAGCATGACCGTATCGACGGTCCGGTTTTTCAGCTTGATGCACTTCATGTCCTGCCCGCCGATGTCCAGCACGCAGTCCACCTGCGGGTCAAAGAACGCCGCGGCGGTCGTATGCGCGACGGTTTCCACTTCGCCGTCGTCCAGTCGGAACGCGGCCTTTAGAAGCGCCTCGCCGTAGCCGGTCGAGCATGCGCGGGCGATGTGCGCCGAAACGGGCAGCTTTTCAAACATTCGTCCGAGCGCCGTCCGTGCCGCCTCGATCGGGCTGCCCTCATTGTTCGCGTAGGACGAGAACAGCAGCTCGCCGTCCTTGCCGATCAGGGCAAGCTTGGTCGTCGTGCTGCCCGCGTCGATGCCGAGATAGCAGGCGCCGCTGTATGTTTCGATTTCGCCCTTCGGCACAACGGCCTTTTTGTGCCGCGCCCGGAAGGCTTCGTATTCCTCCTTTGACGCGAACAGCGGTTCGAGGCGTTTGATCTCCAGCTCCATCTTCACACCGCTGTGCAGACGGTCGATCAGCGCGTCGATTGCACACGGCACGCCCTCGCTCTGCGCCGCGCCGATGGCGGCAAACAGATGCGAGTTTTCGGGATCGACGGTCGTTTCGGGCGTGAGCTTCAGGGTGCGGATGAACGCTTTTTTCAGCTCGGACAGGTAATGCAGCGGCCCGCCCAAAAATGCAACGCAGCCCCGGATCGGTTTCCCGCAGGCGAGGCCGGACACGGTCTGGTTCACGACGGATTGGAAGATGGACGCCGCAAGGTCGCTCTTTTTCGCGCCTTCGTTGATCAGCGGCTGCATATCGGTCTTGGCGAACACGCCGCACCGCGCGGCGATGGTATACAGCTCGGTATAGTCCTTGGCGGCTTCGTTCAGCCCCGCCGCGTCGGTTTGCAGCAGCGCCGCCATCTGGTCGATGAACGAGCCGGTGCCGCCCGCGCAGACGCCGTTCATGCGCTCGTCGATGGAGCCGTTGTCAAAATAGATGATCTTGGCGTCCTCGCCGCCCAGCTCGATGGCCACGTCGGTTTGCGGGTACTGCTTTTTCAGCGCATCCGCCACCGCGACAACCTCCTGCACAAACGGAATGTCGAGCGCCTTGCCAAGGCCGATGGCGCCGGAGCCGGTGATCGACGCGACAAGTCGGCAGTCGCCGAGCGCGTTTTTCGCTTCTGTCAGAAGCTCGGCAAGCGTCGCCTGCGTATGCGCCTTATGGCGGCGGTATTCGCCGAACAGAATTTCGTCTTTGTCTCCGAGAACGACGAGCTTCACGGTCGTGGAGCCGATGTCGATTCCCGCACGATAGTCTTTCATGAATGGTTACTCCGATTTTTGACTGTGAAAGGAAAACTTGGATTCGGTATGGTGCAAGAGTCGCTTGATGTTTTCGCGGTGCCGCACGATCATAAAGACGACGCAGCACGCATACAGCGCGACGGCGACCGGATGACAGCCGAACGGCAGCAGCAGGATCGCGCCGATCAAGAGCGCGCACATCGTGGCAAGCGACATATATTTGGTCGTCAGCAGCAGCACGACCATGATCCCGGTGCCGATCAGCCCCGCACGCCAGTCCAAAAGGTACAGCACCGACAGGTTGACCAGAAAGCCTTTGCCGCCGTGGAAGTTATAATAGATCGGGTAAGCGTGGCCGAGCACCGAGAACACGGCGGTATACACGACGCCGATCTGATAAAATCCCGGATATACGCGCTCGAACCACAGCCCGAACAGCCAGCAGAACAGGGCGCTTTTCAAAAGATCGAGCACGAACACATACCACGCGTAACGGTTGCCGAACACGCGCTTGAAGTTCGTAAAGCCGGGGTTGCCGCTGCCGAGCTCGCGGATATCCTGATGATAGATCAGCTTTGACAGCACGATTGCCGGGTTCACGCCCGCCGTAAAGTACCCGACGAGCGCAGCCAAGATCCAAATCAACACCTTCATATTCTCTTACTCCAAAATCAGCAGATAGTCGTACACGGGCTGTCCGCCGTCCTGCACGAACACCTCGCAAAGCGGATGTGCCTTTCGGATGTGCGCGGCGATGGCCTGCGCCTCGTCCGGATCGGCGTTCTCGCCGCAGAGCAGGATGCAGATCTCATGATCCGAAAAGTCGAGCCGGTCGGCAAGCATGCACGCGGTGTCCCGCCGGTCGTTGTCCGCGGAAACGATGGTCTTGCCCGCGATGCCGATGTACTGCCCGCGATTCAGCATAAAGCCGTCCATTTCGGCGTCGCGGCTGCAGACCGAAACGCTCGCGGTTACCACGCCGTCCATCGCAAAGCGCATTTCCTCGGCAATCTCGTTCACGTCGGTCAGTTCGGAATTGAGCATCGACAGCGCCGCATACCCCTCGCCGACGGACTTGCTTTCCAGCACGGTCACGCGGGCTTTTTCATACATGCCCGCCGCCTGCTTTGCCGCAAGCAGGATGTTGCCGTTGTTCGGCAGCACGATGAGCTCGTCCGCGTTGGCACAATCGAACGCCGCCAAAAAGTCCTCCGCAGACGGGTTTTGGCATTGCCCGCCGTCCACGATCTCGCTTGCGCCCATCTCGCGGAACGCGTGCTTGATCCCTTCGCCCGCGGCGACCGCCACGATGGCATAGGGCTTGCGCTCGGCGGCTTCGACAAGCACGCTGTCCTGCGGCAGATTGTTGTGCTGCAGGTTCATATTCTCGATCTTCACGGTCAG
>JAFUDD010000221.1 GCA_017459315.1 Clostridia bacterium
AAGCTCTACGACGCTTTCCACGAAAAGGGACTAGAGATCCTCGATTTCCCGTGCAACCAGTTCTATGAGCAGGCGCCGGGCAGCGACGAGGAGATTCACACGTTCTGCACAGGCCGCTTCGGCATCACATTCCCGCAGTACGCCAAGATCGACGTGCTCGGTGAAAACGCCGCGCCGCTGTTCAAGTGGCTGTCCGAAACCACGACCTTCCACGGCTTCGGCGAAGGCAAGATGGCGGATATTCTTAAGGGCATCGTTTCCTTTATGGATGCGAACTATGCGCAAAACGGCAATATCAAGTGGAATTTCACCAAGTTCCTGTTTGACCGTGAAGGCAACTTTATTGCGCGCTTTGAACCGACCGATTCGATGGACGACGTGAAAGCGGCCATCGAAAAAAGCTTGTGAGGTGCTTTATGAAAACGGCAGTACGGTATTTTTCCCGTTCCGGGAATACAAAGAAGCTTGCGGACGCGGTTGCGGCAGCCGCGGGCACAACAGCGGAGAGCATAGAGAAGGATCTTCCGGAAAAGGCCGATATCGTCTTTTTGGGCAATTCTCTGTATGCGGGCAAGTATGATCCTGCGGTCGAAGTCTTTTTAGGCCGCAACGCCGATAAGATCGGTTTGCTCGTCAGCTTCGGTTCCTCGGCATCCGGCAAAACGACGCTGAAAAAGCTGACGGCCTATGCCGAAACGAAAGGGATTCGCGTCTGCGATAAGGCATATAACTGCCCCGGTCATTTCCTGTTTCTGCACAAGGATCGCCCGAACGAAAACGACTGTAAAGAAGCAGCGGCCTTTGCGTCTGAAATCTTGGAAAGCTGCAAATAAGATGAAATGCTCTCGTCAATGGACGGGAGCATTATCTTTCTCGGAAAACCATTGTTCCCGGCCGGATTCCGCCCATTCCCTGCGGAACAGCGCCGGGTTTTTCAAATCGTAGTTCTGGTGGTATGCCTCGGCGGGGTAGAAGCTCTTGAACGGCTCCAAAGCGATCTGCGCTGCTTGACCGGCTTCCATCTCCAGTTCCCGTATATGCCGCTGTGCAGCCTCCCGCTCGCTCTCATCGGTATAATACACCGCCAGCGTATACGACCGTCCGCGGTCGATAAACTGCCCGCCGCCGTCAAACGGATCGACGCTCCACAGGAAGATATCCAGCAACCGGTCATAGCTGATCCGATCCGGATCATACGCAATACGAATCGTTTCGCGGTGCCTCGTCAAACCGGCTTTCACATCCTCATACCGCGGGTTTGCCTCGTCGCCGCCCGAAAAGCCGCTGATCACTTCAAGTACGCCCGGCTGCTCCCGAAATACCGGGGTGATGCACCAAAAGCAGCCGCCTGCAAAGTAAGCATATTTCATCGGGCGTCCTCCCACACGATCATGGCTTCAAGCACCTTGCAAAAGGCCTCTAAGCCTTTGCGATCCTCCTCGGAAAACCGGTTGAAAACGGGGCTGTCGATATCGAGCACGCCGACAACTTCATTTTCACGATACAGCGGGATCACGATTTCGGCATTGGACGCGCTGTCGCAGGAAATGTGTCCCGGAAATTGATGCACATCGGGCACGAGAACCGTTTCGCAGGTTTGTGCCGCTGTTCCGCAAACGCCCTTGCCGATGGGAATATGGATGCAGGCGACCTTGCCTTGAAACGGCCCGAGGACGAGCTGCCCGCCGCGCAGCAGATAAAACCCCGCCCAGTTTAGATCGGACAAGGCATCATACAACAGCGCGGAGGCGTTGGAAAGCAGGGGAATATACGCAGGCTCTTCCTCGGCAAGCGAGCGAAGCATGGCAATCAGGTCGGAATACATGGCAGCCTCCATCGTTAAGATGCTTTGATTATA
>JAFUDD010000021.1 GCA_017459315.1 Clostridia bacterium
CCCGTGCGTACCGTTCGGTACACGGCGGTTCAACCGCATAAGTGCAGCGACTCATACCGTTCAAGGATACTGTAGTATCCGGCGTCTGCGAGTCTTTTGCAGGAAATCGCAGTCTGTACGCTTGCATGTGCGGCGCTTCTCCAGTAAGCTTTTCGGGAATATACCGCTTCACAGGCGCACCACTCTGGGAGGCCGAGCTTCATCAGATTCTTCACTCTCGTCCTCGGTAGCTTCCACTGCTTCCAGATGTACATCCGAAAGCGGCGGCGCAGCCATTCATCCCATCTTTGCATTGTTGTACGCATACTCGCTATGTAGAAGTAGCGCTGTGTCTTGCACGTGCCGCGATAATCTTTCTCGTCATAGAAAAGGACGAGCGTCGGAATGCTCCGAACGCCCGTCCAAGGAGGAGATTATTATAGTGATGTCGTATGGATGATGCGGTTACGCCTTTTTGCTCTTGGAGAAGAAGCAGGCGACGATCGCAACGAGGACGGCGACAGCGCCGACACCGGCGAGCGCATAGTTCATGCCGGCGAGTTCCGGCAGGCCGACCATCTTGATGCCGTTCATGGCTTCGGCGATGTTCCAGATGCCGTCGCCGAGAACCTTGATCATGACATACGCCAGGCACGCCGCGCCCGCGACGGAGGTGAAGTCCGTCCACACTTTTTCGCCGAAGAGCGATGCCGCTTCGAGAACGATTGCCGCCACCGCCGCGATGATCACGCCAGTCGTGACGATGCCGCCCTGTCTCTTATAGATCAGCAGAATGACGAGGCTGACGACGCCGAGCAGTGCTGCGAGAACCGATGCATAAAAACCGAATGTTTTTTTCATAAGTGCTTCCTCCTTATTCAGTGTTCCTTGCGAACCTTGCTGACGACCAGCATCGCGCACGAAGCAACGGTCAGCACGGCGGAGCAAATGATCACAGCGGTGATCGCGGTCTGCCACCACGGCGTTACCTGCACGACCTTTGCCGTTGCGGACATGCCGTTGATGATATTGGAGCGGCTGATCGCATACTCCCAATAGATCGCCGCGTCGATCAAGAGGTTCAGAAGATGACCGTCGTCGGTGTCCTTCGCCTGCTGCAGGACATACTGACCGTGACCGCCGACGCCGTCAAGGCACCATTCCTGCGTACCGGCGTCGAGTACCTCGACCGCATGGTTCACATAGCCGCCGTCCACATATTCGCCGAAGCAGGGTGCAGCGTCGGTGTCGATCAGACCGTGCCAGTTCCATTCATTGCGAAGCACGATCGTGTTCAGCGCGTAACTGGCGCTGCTCCACTTCAGACCGATGCGCTCGAACGACTGCATGATGCTGCCCGCATTCGCTTCGCGGACGCTGCCCTCAAAGGCACGGAGGGCGCCTTCGCGGAATGCCTGTTCATTGAAGAACACGACGAGGCCGGAACGGTAGAATTCCTGGTCATTTCCAACGAAGTGCTTCGGAGAAGCATGGGAACCGGTCTTCTCCATCGCTTCGACCTGCGGAATCGCCGCGAGATAATTCAGCGTCGGGCACTCGGACATGTACTCAAAGTTACGGCCGCCGAACGGTGTTCTGTGCAGGTCGTTGCCGACGTTGTAGTTGACCATGTGGCCGGACCAGAGGCCGTCCTCGCCCATCATCTTGCCGCGGTTCGCATACAGATCGGTGTTGAACGTACCGGTCAGGATCACATTCGAGCAGTAACGGGTCGTCGGCAGGTTGACCGATTCGCCGTTGATGGTGACGGGCAGCGGATAGGTGCCCTGCACGGAGTCGCAGCCGTCGCCGACCGGGAATGCCGGAGAAAGATCGCCGACCGCCGGGCTCTGGAAGCTCTCCGCCGTGGCATTGGGCAGGTCTTCGGGCTGCAGCTGATAGATGAACGACAGCCAGGTTTCGCGATCCTCAAGCGGAACGTCCTTCATCATGGCAAGGGTCAGGCCGTTCTTCTGTCCGAAGTTCTTGGCAAGCTCGGCATAGGAGGGCGCATCTGCGGGCTTCTCATACCATTCGCCGTCCAGGATCTCCAGCATGGCGTCCGTTGCGGAAACGATGGTCTGCTGTTTCGGATAAGTGCCTTCCCAATCGCTTCTCGAAAGGTAAACACCCTCACCCGGCAGCCAGTAGTTCAGATCGCAGTCTTCAAACTGGTTCGTAACGATCGCGCCGTTTTCGCCGGTCCGATACTTCTCCGCATCAAAGCCCTGCGTGAATTTGTGCGTGTTCGCTGCGTTGCCGTCCGCCGTCATGCCGTTCGCCGTTGTGTAACCCTGCGCGGCAAGGATGTTGTTCAGCGCATCATGCACATCGTCGCCGATCGCGATGTAATAATCGCCTTCGGAGAGGATATAGCCCTTTGCATTCACATAGTCGTAGGAGGCAAGCAGGTACTTGTCCACCGTTATCGTGACGGTTTCGCTCGCATTCGGATCGAGCAGACCGGTCTTGGCAAAGCCGACAAGCTGCACGGCCGACTTTTCGACCTTGTTGGTCTTTTCATATTCGCCGTAAGGCGTCTGTGCATAGACCTGCACAACGCTCTTGCCCGCAACCGAACCGGTGTTCGTGACCGTTGCGGTGACCGTGATCGTGTCGTCGCCGACGTTTACGCTGTCAAGCTTCTGCGTAAAGGTCGTATAGCTCTTGCCGTAACCGAACGGGTACTGTACTTCGTTTGCGTAGTTCCAGCTCGCGGCGCCGGGAAGCGCGCCTGCTGCGCCGTTCGCATTGCCCTGACCCATCACGCTGTCCGCATAACGTGTTTCATAATAGCGGTAGCCGATGTAGATGCCTTCCGCCTGGAAGGAAACGTATTCAGCGGTTTCGTCCTGTCCGATCGTCGCGTTGATGTGGTCAACGTTCGCAAACTGCGGCGTTCTCGTGCCGGAGTTGACGACGGCCGGCGCAGACAGGGAATTGGTGGCGTAGGTGTCGGTCAAATGACCAGACGGGTTGACGATGCCGCGCAGGATCTCCGCGACGCCCGTGAAGCCCTTGTGTCCCGGATAGCCGATCATCACAACCGCGTCGGCATATTCGTTCAGTTCATGAACCTCCATCGGATACGGGCTGTTCAGAAGAACGACGACCTTGCTGAAGTTGGCGCGTGCCAGTTCGAGCAGGTCACGTTCGTTCTTGTGGAGGGCCAGCGAGCTCATGTGCGTACCGTCGTCGTCCACATCGTCCATCAAAAGGTCGGTGCCCTCGGCGCCTTCGCGCGTGAACACTACGATCGCCGCGTCGTTATAGTCGGCAAACGTGTTCTGGAACGCTTCGTAGAACGCCTTCGGCTCTTCGGTGCCGGCAGCGGAGCCGGAAACAACGATGCTCGTGCCGCCCCACGGGGTCGTCTGCAGCGTGCCGCGCACGGCGGTCGCATTGTTTTCCAGCGTATCCCATGCCGTTGCGTTGACTGTGAAGCCCTGCGCTTCCAGCGCGTTGCGGAGCGTTACGACATTGAGACTGTCGCGGAACACCTTGGTGCCTGCCGCGCTCGCCTGGAACGCCGGTTCGACCGCGCCGTGGCCGAGAACCGTGATCTTCTGCTCGGTCGTCATCGGCAGCGCATTGTTCTCATTCTTCAAAAGCACCGCACCCTCGCGCATTTCGTCCACATTCTGTTGGAACGCGGCTTCCAGCTGCGCCGCCTGCGCGTCGGGATCGTCGAATGCGCCGAACGAACTCTTGTAATAGATCGTATCGCCGGCTTCCCCGGAATCGACGAGCTTGGAAGTGCTCGTGCCGAGCGCCATGTTGATGTAGCTTCCGTTTGCCAAGGCAAGCGGCTGTCCGACAAGGGACAGAACCAGAATTACCGCGAAGATACCGGCAAGTCCGGACCAAAGTTTGCTCTTTCTCAAAATCGTGTCCTCCTGTTGTATTTTTATTGCAGTTTTACTGTAACGAAATTTTTACAATTCCGCAATTCCTTTCGCGCACATGGTCGTTTTTGCTTCGCAGGTGGTCAAACAAAAACGCCTGTATTCGATAGGAATACAGGCGCAGGGAAGACTTGTTTTCAGTTTTGCAGGAACAGCACGTCGAGCGAGAAGATCCCGTCCTCCCATGCTGCGGTCAGCACGCCGCCGTACTTTTCCGCGACATAGCGCATGGAGCGCATCCCGAAGCCGTGATAATCGGTATCGCCTTTGGTGGTCAAGGGCAGACCGTCCGCAAACTGCGGTTTCTCAAAGCAGGGGTTTTCCACATGCAGCGAGAGCATGTTGCCTTTCGCGGCGGTATGCAGCACGACGATGCGCTTCTCGGCAATCGGTTCCTTGGCCGCCGCTTCGATCGCGTTGTCGATCGCGTTGCCGAACAGGGAGCAAATATCCTCGGTGCGCATGAACGAAAACCGTTCGCCGTCCACGATGCATTGCAGCTTCACGCCGCGCTTTTCGGCAAGGAACATCTTCTCTGCAAGGACGATATCGAGATCATCGTTGCCGGTCTTGGCAAGATTGTCATACAGCAGGATCGCCTGTTCCAATTCGGCAATGCTTTTCTCTTGATCCGCTTCGGATTGGTGACGCAGCGCGGAAATCTGATGCTTCAGATCGTGGCATTTGCGGTTGATGACATCGACCGTCGCACGGCTCATTTCGTGCTGCTCCTGTTCCTGCTTCAGCAATCGGGTCAAGAGCGTCTGCTCCTGCTCGGCTTTCCGGAAACGGAACAGATCGAGCAGGATCACAAGCAGCAGCGTGCAGGATAACAAGTCGAAGAACTGTTCGCCGACATTGTTTCCCTCGTTCCAGTTCGACCAAAAGCTCACAACATACACAATGACCGAGGAAACGGCTGCAAACAGAATCAGCTGCGCGCTCTTGAGCTCGGCATTTTCGACGCCGAACTGACGGTTTTTTCGCAGAAACAGATACAAAAGGCAAAGTCCTGCCAGCATCAGCCCAAGCTCTGTGATTTGCGAAGCCGCGTCGCCCATTGGCAGCAAAAACCAGATTAAGCGGCTGAGACAATGGATCATGTGCTGCAGCGTGTGCGCCACGCAGCAGCAGAACGTGATCTGCTTCCAGGACATTTCGAACGACGCCCACAGGATCAGCGCGGACAGCACGATCATGATCAAAAAACTGACCGTAAAGCCCTCGCCGAGCTGCAAAAACGGAGCAAGAAACCCGCCCGGAATCAGAACAGGCAGCATCAGATACACAGCGCAAAGCGGCAGCAGCCGCAGCCAGAAACCGTTCCGACGCGGCATATTCCGGCACAGCAGCAGCTCCAGCGCAAGGATCTGAAGATGAAACTCATTGACAAACCAAAGCGTCATGACAGCCGCCCTCCGATGACCCGCGCGAGCTTTTCAAGGCACTCCTTGCGCCGCCTTCGCGACAGCGGTACCGTATCGCCGCCGACTTCGAGCGTGTCCTTTCCGATGTTGGCAATGTGGGAACAGTTGACAAGGTGACTCGGGCTCGGCTTGATAAAGCCGGAAAAGCGCGCGTCCTCCTCCAGCGCGCCGAGCTTGCCGTATGTCTCGAAAACGCCGGTGCGCGTGTGGAAAATCAGGTTGTGGCTCAAAACCTCGACATAATAGATATCGCTCACATCCACGACCTTCGTACTGTCTTTTTGGGGGATCGCGTACGTCGCCGCCTGCCGCGTATGCAGCCGCCGCACGATCCGGTCCATCTTCATGCCGAACTCCCCATACGAAACCGGCTTGATCATAAACGCCATCGCTTCCACTTCATAGCCCTTGATCGCATACTGCGCCATGCTTGTGATGAATATGATCGGCACCTGTTCGTCCTGTTCGCGGAGCCGCTTGGCGCATTCCATGCCGTCCATCAGAGGCATGGCAATATCGAGCAGTATGGCGTCATAATTCCCGCGATACGGTTCCAAAAACGACAGTCCGTTTTGAAACCGGCTGTAAATGATTTCGATCTGCCGTTCTTTGCCGTATCGCGCAGCATACTCTGTCAACACCTGCGCCTGCCGGTCGTCATCCTCCACTATTGCCAGTCGAAGCATGGCACGCCTCCCCGCTTTTCATCTTTATTTTACAGTATATACCGAATTTCCCTTATCCGCAAGTAATCCTACCGAAACTTCCATCGTGAACTTGCTTAATTTGTACCTAACTTCTCAACAGAAAGTGGAACAAGCTGCATCAACCCAGCGGGAGTGGAGAACAAACCAGTATAGTGCAAACAATAAAAGCTCCCTAATCAGAGGATGACCTGACTAAAAGTACAGCCGCCGATTGCTCGGCGGCTGCGATGCTTTGTCATTACGCATAGATCAGCTCGTTATGGACGATTTCCGTTACCCGGCTGCGAATGCTGTTCATCCATCCGACCCACGCCATCGGGTTGGCGGATTTGATCGCTTCGGTCATGCCTTCGGCTTTGGCGAGCTGTCTCGTCAGGCGGTTTGCCATCTCGGCAGCATCGGCGTCGATTGCCGTAAGGTGTTCTTCCAGTTTACCCGAAAGTAGCAGATCGGCATAGAGGTCGCGGCGGTGGGCTTTGAGATACGTCAGCCTGCGGCGTCCCCAGATACCGAGCGGCGGGAGATCGTCCTCACCGGCGGGCAGATAATAGTCGCCGACCAATTCATAGGTGAGGCCGGCGTGTTCGTCTTTGATAAAGCGTTTCATATTCGAATCCTCCCTTGCTGTGTCACTTGATGCGATGCTTCAGATTGCGCCGGTAGAAACGGTAGTGCTGACTGCAGATGTAGTCGATCGCCTTGATTTTGGGAATGTAATAGGTCGTGTTGACCATGAAATGCTCGACGCGGTTTTCGCGGATGAGCTTGCGCGCGGTGCAGTCAGCGATGCCGCCGAGCATGGCGCGGAACTGTTCGAGGGTCAACAGATCGGGATAGGATTCAAATTTGCGTTCGTATTCAAATCGTGTCATGGTTGCATCTCCTTTTGCTGTTTGTCAATGGCAGGCGATGCACATGATCGTACTTTGTGAAATTCGGTGGAAACGAGGCGTTGTGGCCTCCGTTTGGCCTCCGATTTCTCGGGGATTCGGCTTCGGCCCTGCAAAACTGCAAAGACCGACGCTGCCTACATTTTTCCGCATTTCTGTATAAAAATGCAGTATTTATGGAACTTTCGGGAACTTCCCCAGGCCTCCCCGACGGGCGCTGACGAACTTTATCCGCCCAATAGGCGTGAAAACTCAAAATCCTTTGCTGGCGACAGCGTGTGGGTTCGAGTCCCACCACCGGCACCATCCCGAAACCCCCTAAATTACTGGGGTTTCGGGATTTTTCTTTTCTTGGGTTTACGCCCGCTTTCATCGTTTTATCCCCTTTATCGGACCGGTTTTTGGAGGGCACATTTTATGCCTCCTTGCTCTGCTCTGTCTCTTTTTCCTCCTGAAAGAATCCCATGATGGCATTCGCAGAATCAATCTTCGAGGAATAATCCAAATGCGTGTAGATGTTTCCTGTCGTACTAATGTCGCTGTGACCCAACCACTCTTGAATGTCTTTCAGCGCAACTCCGTTCGCATAAAGCAAACTGGCACAACTGTGTCGAAGGTCATGAAAGCGGATTCTCCGCATTCCGTGTTTCTCAAGGAAGTTCGGAAATCCTGTGGTCAGATACTCCGGCTTCATCAATTCTCCGAGTTCGTTCACGAAGATGTAGTCCTTGTACTGCTTGCAGTAACAGTTTCCGCATAGTCGCTGATTCGTTCTCTGCTTGTCCTGCAAGGAATACAGTGCTTCTTCAAAGGGCTGAACGATCGGCAGAGATCTGAGCGAGGATTTGGTCTTGGGACGATCCTTCGCAATGATCGTGGATTTACCGTTCAGACAGGTCTGTGTAACCACATGACGAACGGTAAAGACTTCCCGCTCAAAGTCAATGGAATCCCACTTCAATCCGCACACTTCGCTCCTACCCTTTCATCGTTTCTAAAACAAATTCCGCATCAATAATAGCGCTCAATAATGGTTTTGTTTCCAATCTTTTTCTTTCTTCGGCAATTCATCGCCAACATGGAAAAAAGAAGAGCGGGTGCCGGATAGCTCCTTGCGCCCGCTCCATGGAGGAGATAAGTATTGAATGTTTATTCTGTGCTTTCGATAATCAGTTCTTTGCGGTAAAGCACGCCAGAATACTCAGAACCGTCACTGCCAATGCCAGAACAGTATAAATGATAAAGGCAATGAGATTTCCGCCTGCCAGAACCACATTGTTCCACACATCGGAAAGGGCAGGCATCATGTCATAAACAGCCACGCCCGTCGCCGCGCTCCAGGCAATGGAAGCAGCCGGCAGCAAGGCATTGATTCCTGTAACAATGTCCGCCGCTGCGATAACAGCACCCGCCAGCATCAGTATAAGGAATACAATGTTGAAGCAACTGTCGATATTGCTCTGGATCGCATAATAAATGCTGCATGCCAGACTAAGCACAACCGCAATGCAGGCAAGCCACATCTGAACTCCTCCGTGCTTGATAATTTCCATCGGCTTATTCACGGATATTACCTCCTTCACTGCTCTCCTTCTTCCCCTTTCGAGGAATACAAGTGACAATGTACGCCGCCAGCAAACCGACCTCGATCAGCGCAAGCACGCCGAGGGCTGCCGTAGTAGCAGGCTTCCACCAAGGTGTATCCGAAACAATTTTTGCGTTGGCGGTGATTCCGTTGACAACATTGCTGCGGAGAATGTTATAATAGTAAGCCTTATTGATTTCTCTCAGCGCACCCAGATAATCGTCATATTTGCTTCTGCTTGTCAGTTTCTTGACATCATTTTCTCTGTTATCGCCACAGAACTTCGTCGTGCCGTTCATAAGGCTGTCGCCTGTGTTGATATAGGTTTTACCGTTGCTCAGATCTGTATAGTTGATACCATGGAAGCCCCATTCCTTCTGCAGAATCTGAACGTTCGTCTCCCGACAAGACGCCGCTGCGGTACAGCCGATGTTGCTGAATGCCGTCATAACGCCGATCGCACCTTCGGTATTGTTTGCCAAACCCTCAAATGAGCGCAGATAGATTTCACGCCAAGCCTGCTCGTTGTTAAATGTTGCGACCTGATTTCGGTTCGTCTCCTGTTCATTGCCTACATAGTGCTTGACCGTGCAGATAAGGCCCTTATCCTGCGTGGCCTTCGTCTCGGCCTGGATGCACAGATAGGAATGAATCGGATCTTCGCTGAAATACTCGTAGTTACGGCCTCCGTAAGGCGTTCTGTGAAGGTTCGCGCCCGGTCCCCAAAGAACAGTTACCTTTGCAAAGATCGCTTCTTCCGCAAGAAAATCTCCGCGCAAAGCCATCGTCTTTTTGTTAAAGGTTGCGGCAGCCATGATTCCGCTTGGGAAGCAGCTGGTCGTCTTGCCATTCTGCATGTTGCTGCCTACGCCATCCGGTCCATCTACAGCCGTCGTTGTCGGCGCATTGACTTTGGCAGCGCCGTCATGGACAGTCGAAGTAACGGCAGCCAGCTCATCCAGTGAAAACTGACTGAGGAATTTATCCCACATCTCATCCGCGTTATGTTCTTTTCCGTCTGCATCCGTGTAGGTGCCGGAATAAGGAACATCCTTCATGTCGATGAACAGAATGCCGTTGCTCTCGTCCGTTTTATAGGTGCCTTTGGCGGGAGCATCGGAGGCGGCCTTATAGACGCCTGCATTCAGTTCCTTTTTCATGTCTTCACTAGCTTCCAGCGTTACGGCAACAGGCCAAGTACCGTCCCAATCTGCACGAGAAAGATATGTCACACTGTCTTTCTGCCAGTAATTCGCATCCGTTCGCTCCATCGTGTTGGCAACGTCAACACCAGTATAGGGAGACTTGGCGTATGCATTCTCGTCTTTCTCCAGTGTAAACTGATACGTCTTCTCCGCATCTCCGGAAACTTCGTTTCCGTTCTGATCCGTCATTCCCGATCCGCCTTTTGCCGCAAGGATATTGTTCAATGCATCGTGAACGTTATCGCCGATTGCAAAGTAATAATCTCCGCCGCTGAGCACATATCCACCGACGCCATTACGTGCCTGTGTGGAATAACTGGCCAGGAAATACCGAGGAACCTGAACGGTCAGCGTCTCGGATGCGCCAGGTTGAAGAACGCCGTTGTTTCTGTCGCTGACCGCCGCGGTCTCTCCTTCACCGAGGGTTTTCTCAAAGCCCACAAGCTGAATCGCCGACTTTTCAATTCCGTCCGCTGCGTTATACGGCGTCTGTGCATAGACAAGCACGCTGAATTTACCGGGCACATTACCGGTGTTTGTCACCGTTACCTGAACAGAGTATGTGTCGGTAGCGCTGTCATAGGTAACTTCATCGAGTTTCTGTTCGAATGTGCTGTAAGACAGACCATATCCGAAGGGATAGGTGACCTCGTCAGCGTAATTCCATTTGTCCCCGGTAGAAGATCCCTTCGTAGAATCAGCCTTGCCGTTTCCGAGGATCAGGTCCTCGTAACGGGTCTCATAGTAACGGTAGCCGACATAGATGCCTTCTGCCTCGGCGACATACTTATATGTCGAGGCATTGGTAAAGGCTCTGTCACCGAAGTTTATCATCGCGGGCGACGAATTGGAGTTGGTCGCATATGTGTCTACCAGCCTTCCGGACGGGACGCGTGTTCCGCAAAGCAAATCGACCGCCGCTTCAAAACCGTAAGTACCGGGCTCCCCGATCCAAAGTGCAGCATCCACACCGTAGCGCTCGTCATTCAGCCACTCCAATTCCATGGGGTTAACACTGTTGATGAGAACAATGGTTTTACGGAACGCTCCGGAATCATGAATCATCTGCAGAAGCGCTTCCTCCTGGGGATGGAGCGCGAGCTGACTTACACCGTCGGAATCCTCAAGCTGCAGATCTCTTCCCTCTCCTCCTACACGAGAAAGCAGGACGATAGCCGCATCGCCGTAAGAAGCGAATGTATTTTTCAGCTCATCCGTATAAAACGAGCCGTCTACCTCGCCGATAATCGCGGCACCGGAGGTGTTGTTTCTAACGATGCCGCTGTTCTTATAAGCATCGAGCAGCGTCTCGTTAATTTGGAAACCGGCGTTTCGGAACGCGTCTTCGTAGGCAACGAGTCCATCCGTTCTCGCCGGCATGGGACCTGCGCCCGGACTGCGGTAAACAGGGTTGCCGGAGGCATTGCCCATAAGGGAAACATTACGTTCCGAAGGATCCAACGGTAGGGCGGGTTTGCCGTCCACCTCGTCATTTTTCAGCAGAACGCTTCCTTCCGCAAACTCCCGGAGAACGAACTCCCTTTTTGCAGCGATCATGCGGTCCTGTGTGGCCAGCATGGCGTCCAGTTCCTCCTGGGTCGGATCGGATTTATAAAGTGCGCTAATATCACCAAAGGAGCTTTTGTAGTAAAGAGACTCCGAAGTTACATCCCCACCGCTGATGGAAACATTGGAGCTGAGGTTCAGCACCGCATTCACAAAAGGCTCCCACTTATATAACAGTGTCGTGCCGCTGATCGACAGTGCCAACAGCAGCGCGAATACACCGCTAAGACCGCCGAGCAGTCGTTTTCTCGTCGTCTTTTTCATACTTCACCGATCTTTCTTACTCTACGGTAAAGGTATGCTTCTCTGCGTCAATGGAAACGTGTCTTTCTTCGGTGTAATCTGCCAGCAGGGTTGTCTTTGTTGCGTCATCTACCTTATCACTGTCGGCATAGGACAGGATTACGAAACCGCTCTCGTCGTACTCGCCCGGTACCACAACACGGTCAGGCTTGTTCAGTGTAGCGTCGATACCATACTCATCCTCGGTTGTAATCGTATAGGTTCCCATCTGGCAAACAACTGTGTTGAATCCGATGGTTTTGATGTCCCAGCTAGGATGCAGGGCAACCATGTTCACGTAGAGATAGGTACCATCTTCGTTGAGCACTACCAGATCCGTCGTCGTATTGATCGCAACGCCGTATTCGGACTCCATCATCGATGGCACCAAGCTCTTGGCGACGATTTTTACGCCGGCTTTTCCCGCGTCTTTTGCACCGCCGCTGCAGGCTGCAAAGCTAACACACATCAGCACCATGAGAACTACCGCAATAATTCTGTTTGTTTTTTTCATTTTTTGTTCCTCCTTATTCTTCTTATCCTTTTGGGATTATCAAAATATATAGCAGAGTCTTGCAGCCATAACAAGCGGTTTACCTTGAGTTGCCTTTGGGAGACCCCACGTTGTTTTATCCTTCAATTTAGGTTGTAAATTGGCATTTTTCTGCTATTCACGCTGTGAGAGAAACAGTTCACGCGATAGGGTGGAAAAGCGCCTTGGTCCTTGCTTGACAAAGCATTTTTTCCTATGCTATAAATCATAAATAAAGCGTAATTTTGTCGAATCTACCGAATGTGTTTTTTGACCTATCTACTTTCGAGGTAAGAATATGAGATCTTTTGCCGTTATAGAAGATGATTCTGCCGATGCCCTCCGCATCAAGGATTACATTACGCACTATTCGCAGGAACGGGATTATAAAGAACAACCAAGCGTAGCGCTTTTCTCTTCAGCCGAGGATTTTTTAACCCGCAATATCGATGATTTCGACGTGGTCTTTTTGGACATCAATCTTCCGGGAATGGACGGCCTTACCTGTGCCAAGAAAATCCGGGAAAGTAATTCTTCCATCGTTCTCGTATTTATTTCAAGTCTCTCACAGTTTGCCATTCGAGGATACGAAGTGGACGCGCTCGACTATGTGCTGAAGCCTGTTATTTACTCTGATTTCGTGCAAAAGCTGACCCGTGTCTTCAAAGTGTTGGATTCCCGCGCCTCTCATCGGTATTTGATTTCTTTGCCGGACGGTATGCTGGTGATCAACCCCGAGAACCTCATGTACATTGAAGTGATCGGACATACTCTGACTTTTCATTTGCGTGACCGGATTGTCACTCAGTACGGGAAATTATCCGACATGGAGAAGGCGATAGCACCCTTTGGCTTTATACGGTGCAATCGTTGTTATCTTGTAAATCCCCGTTATGTTGACGAGGTGCATGGGAATATTGTCACCGTGGGCGGTGATCAATTATCCATCAGCCGTTCCCAAAAACAACCTTTTTTGCACGCTATGAATGTTTGGTTGATGAAAGGAGGAAGGTAACCATGGATTTTCGGATTCCGCTCTTGGTTCTGGCGGAGTATGCAATTCTGCAATTCTCCGCTATCATGATCTTTATGCGCTCTTATCCTTTACGAAACAGACCCGCGGTTCGCATACTGATTGGCGTATGTGTCATTGCAGTCTCTATCGTCTCCGGTATGCAACTTTATAATTTGGCATTGATTCATTCCTCTAATCCGGCGCTGAATATCCTCCTTTTGTCTTTGGTGCACTTTATCATTTATATCTGCATTTGTTTCTCAGTATGCCTTATTTGGGGCGGGAATATCTTAGCCCTGCTTTTCAACTGCGTCGTCGGCTATGCCGTAAAGCTTCTGGCCGAGAACATATTTTATCTGATCTCCATGATGTCGGAAGCCTTTCGTTTTGAAGACGCATTATCTTTTCAAAGCATACCCGCGCTCTTGATGTATGAGCTGTTCCGCTTCGTTGTATTTGCCGTCTGTTATGCGGCGGTCTACTTTGGCTTTTTGAAGAATCTGCTTCCGTTTCAATCCAACGATAAAAATGTCAACAGCACGGCTTTCGCCGTATCAGTCGCTACCATTCTGGTCTGTCACGTCCTGAACCTTGTGAGAACCCGCTTCACTTATCAGACCGAGCTAAACATCGTTGCAATCATCTTTTCCAGTTTTTGCTGTCTGCTTGTGATTCTCTTAAAAGCGGGTTTTCTGGAGCAAGATTCGCTAAAAATCAAATTGGACGCCATGAAGGAACTATGGGTAGAGCGAGAAAAGCAGCTAACCTTTTTTCAGGAAAACATTTCCATACTGAACATGAAATACCATGATTTGAAGCGCAGCATCATGCTGCTTCAAGCCGGCGGATGTGAAGACGATATTCATAAATTGCTAAACGAGGTCACTGAAAAAATCAACATCTATGACGAGATGACGCAATCCGGCGATTCTATATTGGATACCGTTCTGACCCAGTATCGAATGTACGGCGACGCGCAGCATATCCAATTTTCCTATATTGTGGATGGAGGCAGTCTATCCTTTATTTCCAATACGGATTTGGTAGCGCTGATCGGCAATATGCTGGAAAACGCCGTAGATGCAGTAAAAAATTTGGAAGAGGATACTCGCTTTATCCGTGTCAAGATTGCAATGGCAAAAGGTATGCCCTGCATCTACATGGAAAACCCCTATGCCGGAACGATCGTCAAAGTCGATGGTATCCCCATATCGGCAAAGCTTCCCGCCGAATATCACGGCTTCGGTATGAAAAGTATCATGGCTGTTGTGAAAAAATATAACGGCATTGTGTCGATTGACACGGATGACAATCTGTTCCGAATTAATATCCTCTTTCCGTCTTAATTCCCCACTTAAGTGACAATACATATACTGCCAAACTGAATTGGATATCTGACGCCATCGTAATCCAGACGTTACCGTTCTTGTCACAGCGTTTTAGTCGGTTTCCGGGTGGTGTCTCCAGAGAGGAAAGCCCAAAGACGTAAAGTTTCAGGGCTTTTTCTTGTTTTGGAAAGGGTCAATATGAGAATACAATCCTGGCAGCACCACATCTTGGACTAGGGTGAAAAAATGACAGAGGGTATATAATAGCGTATGGGTAGAAACACGCAAAATATAATGTGTCCATAAAGACTAGGAATATGGTCGCCCACTGCTGAGTCAGTTATCTCTACTCGTACCACGAAACCCCAATATTTACTGGGGTTTCGAGCTTTTTGGAACCCCGTTTTTGTCCTTTAAATCCGTTGCGTTTGCCATTGCCCGAGCCCTTGTTTTTGCTTTTTTCAGATCCGATTCATTAGATGCCGCGCCGCTTTCCGGGTTTTCGGAGGTCTTTTCGGGAGGCGCCGGAATCCGCTGCGCCTGCTCCCGTTGCCTGTCTTTTTGGGATAAAATGCCCATGATCGCGTTTGCCGAAGCCACCTTGGACGAGTATTTTACCCAAGTGCTGTATCCAATTGCAGCGAGAAAATCAATTTCATTTTCAAGCAACGCGCTCGATAGTGCTCTTATGTTTGCAATTGATGCAGTTATTGTGTCAAAAGTCGCTTTCTTTATGCAAAGCGGCAGCAGCGTGAGAAATCACGGCAAGCGAAAGACAGTTATACACCGAAACCGCGCAAAAGAAAGAGCGAGCCGGAACGGTGATCCCGTTTCGGCGACACACATAAAGAAGTTTTCGTGTTTAGAGGACGAAGCAGTTAAAATGACCGTTTCGTTTCCGGTATGCGGAACATCGGTCTTTGCTGTTTATTGCCGTAAACAGTTCTCATATAACCAGCCACTTTATCAAATCTATCTATAATACAGAGGAGGACGGCGGCCAAAGCAGAAGCCGCCGTCTTTACGATAAGGAGGAGGTATTTTTTTGACAGGCTTACGGATTTATCGCGTCCGATAACGCACTTCTGAGCCACGCAACACGGGTTTGCAGAACGTTTTGCACAAAGGTGTTCTTCACATCGCCGTCATAGCCATGGTAGGCGCCGGCGATCTTTTGCAGGGTCACATCCGTGCCGGACTGACGCATTCTCTCGGCGTATGCCTCTCCCTGATCACAGAGAATATCCAGTTCGGCAACTTCTACATATGCCTTTGGGAGATTCTCGAGCGGATCATGCAGCATCGGCACGGCATAATCGCCCGGCGCCGGGGTTCTGCCATCCAGGTATGTTTTCCACATTCTTATGTTTGCTTCGCGCGGCCATGTCGCATATTGATACTCGACAAGATCGGGATAGGTCTGCGCCGTATCGGTGACCGGATAAATCAGCATCTGTCCGGCGGGCTGCAGCAGGCCTTCGTCACAGCAAAGCTGCGTCACGGAAGCGGCAAGGTTGCCGCCTGCGCTGTCGCCGTAAAGCAGAACGCGATTCAAATCCGTCTTGGGATCGGCGGCGAGAGCCTTTAGCGTGTCATAGCAGTCATACACCGGTGTCGGGTAAGGCGCGTCCAGCGATGTACGATACTGCGGCAACACGACGCGGCATTGCAATTCGGTCGCATAGACGGACGCCATATCGAGTTGGCAGGTCATCATCGTCAGGAAAAAGGCGCCGCCATGACAGTACAGCATCGTCGGAAGCGTATCGTTCTCGCGCCCTTCGGGAACGATGATATACCCGCCTATCGTATAACCGTCCCGCGCGGGAACGGACAGCGATTGCTTCGTCACGCCTTTTGGTGCTTTCCAAAGCGCGGTTTGCGTGTTGTCCAGCAGATTGCACCAACGGATATACAGGTTTCCGAAAAGATCGTCATATTGGAAGTCGACG
The DNA here is from genome assembly GCA_017459315.1 of Clostridia bacterium. The sequence continues at coordinate 16,374 of JAFUDD010000021.1, forward strand.
CCGATGCCCGGCTTCGGAAGCTCGGCTGCGTACGGATAATCCCACACCCGCGTATTGATCCTTGTCAGACAAACGACGACGAAAAGCAGAATCGGCAGCAGGATGACGGCGACGCCCGTCAGAATCCATTTTTTCATGTGCATAATACCCTTTCATGGAGGATACTTACAGTATACACAAGAAATGCGGCAATGGAAAGAATTGTCGCAAACCGCTTTCCGTGCGACGCAAGCGGCGCTGTTTTTCGCGCAGCGGCGTTCTTTCTCTTGTAAAATGCAGATAAACATGGTATAAATAGGATTGTAAAGATGCCTTTTGAAACCCATGCGGTAAAGGAAAGGAACGCTTGCGGATATGTACCGGATTGCGATCGTGGAGGATGAAAAAAGCAGCGCGGAAAAGATGCGCGGGTATATTGCCAGGTATGCGGCGGAAACGAACACGGAGCTTGGCAGCACCGTGTTTGCCAACGGGCTTGATTTTATCGAAGCCTATAACGGCAATTTCGATATTGTGCTGATGGATATTGAGATGCCGCACATGGACGGATTGGAAACCGCGGCGCGTCTGCGGAAGATCGACGAGGAAGTTTGCCTGATCTTTGTGACAAATCTCGCCAACCTTGCCATCGAGGGATATGCCGTGCGGGCGTTGGATTTTTTGGTCAAGCCGGTCGAGTATCGATATTTCTGTCTGAAGCTGCAAAAGGCGATCGAGCTGAGAAGCCGCAGGCAGACAAAGGAACTCGTATTGAGCTGCAATGATGGTATTCATAAGCTGCGGGTCGACGAGATCTATTACATCGAGATCATGGATCATAATCTGCTGTATCATACAACGCAGGGCGTCTTCGAGGAACGGCGTTCGATCAAGGAGATGGAAGAAAAGCTCTCGCCGTATGATTTTGCGCGGGCGTCGAAAAGCTATCTTGTCAATCTCAAGCATATTTCCACCATGTCCGGCAATACGGTCACGATTTGCCGGGAGCAGATTCCGATCGGCCGCACAAAGCGTCAGGAATTCACCAAACGCCTGATGGACTATCTGGGGGATACGATCCGATGAACAGCCCTGCGATCCGCACGCTTTTGCACGTTTTGGATGCCTTCCCGATCCAAAACCTTGTCGCCATGCATATACTTTGCCTTGCGCTGCCGAAACGAAAGCTGTGGTGGCTGCGCGTGCTGCTGCACGGCCTTCCGATGCTCGTCATTTGGGAACTGACCATGCAGATGCATCCCGACAACCTGCTTCCCAATCCGTTCTTGGACAAGGCGCTGCTGATGCTTCCGCTGCTGTATACGTTTTTAGGGACGCTTTTCTGCTACCGCTGCGAATTCCCGGAGGCGGTGTTCTGCGCCTCCTGCGCGGCGATCCTTGAGAATTTTTCCATCAACCTATGGTATATCATCAAAATGCATTCCGGCTTTGCGGAAGGGTCTTTGCTCTCTTTTGCCGTTTCGATGGGACTTTTGCTGCTCCTCTGCATTCCCTTCTATGCGTTGATCACCCGCAGGATTCCGGAGATCAAATGGGCCTCGTTTGCAAAGAAGCTGATCATTGCGAACGCGGTGTTTTTCCTGATCCTGCAGGCCTTTTTCAACAATCGCGTGCCGAATACGGTCTGGGAAGAAACGGTGTATATTACCTATATGCTGTCGGACGTGGCGATCCTCGCCATACAGGTTATTCTGTCCCGCGAATCCGTTTTACAGCAGAAATATGAAGTGATCGAAGAGCTTCTGCGTTCCGAGCAGAAAAAGCAGCAGATTACGTCCGAAAACGTAGAGCTGATCAACCGCAAATGCCATGATCTGAAGCATCAGATCGCCGGACTGAAGCGAATGGAAAGCGGAGCGGGGCGCGACGCTTATATTCAGGAAATTGAATCCGCCGTGATGTTCTATGAAAGCGCGATTAAGACCGGAAACGAAACGCTTGACCTGATCCTGATGGACAAGCTGCTGTACTGTCAGGCGCACGAGATCAAGATGACCTGCATTTCGGACGGGGAAAAGCTGAAAATGCTGGATACAATGGACATCTATACGCTGTTCGGCAATGCGATCGACAACGCCATCGAAAGCGTCTCCCGGGAGCCAGATCCGAACCTCCGCGTCATCAGCATCCGTATCGGAACATGGGGCGATTACCTGACGATCCATATCGAGAACTATCTTGGAACGGAACTGAACCTGTCGGACGGCCTGCCGACAACAACCAAGTCTGACAAACAATATCACGGCTTCGGCGTGTTAAGCATCCGACATACCGTCGAGAAATACAAAGGAAAAATGAATATCCGTGCGGACAACCATCTGTTCCGCCTTGACATTCTGATTCCGATTTCATAGGTTTTTCCAAAACGGGAGCGGAGAAGGCATTTCCTTCTCCGCTGCTTTATATGGCTTTGTTGTTCAGAATTCCGGCGTCGGGGCCGCTTCTTCTACAGGCACGGTGATCGTGCTGTTTCCGTAAGCGCTTTCAGCGCGTACACAGATCTCTTGATCGGCCGGACGGATGATCGCAAGCGCCTCCCCGTAATACGTGTCCGTCGTGTCGCAAAGATAGCCCTGTTCATTGTATGGGCAGGCGCTGCCGAGCGCAAGCAGCTCGCCTCCGCCAACGGCAACGTGGATCATGCTGCGGGCAAGCGGCTTCAAAATGCCGCTGTGATCCGTGAATTGAAGCCGTACAAACAGCAGCTCGTCTGCGCGAATACGCGCCTTTTCCGGGGTCAGTGTAAGGATCGTTTCCTCTCCTGCCGTCTGCAGCGCGGTACGATACAGTTCTTTTCCCGAAGAATCGAAAGCGATTGCGACAAGCTCGCCCGGCGTATAGGGGATGCGGAACCTTGCGCGGCAGCTTCGGACCTTTCCCGCGGCAACGGTTTGTCCGTTCAGAACAAGTGCAGCGCGCGGCGCCTTCGTATACACTTCCACTGTCGTTTCATGTCCGTCACAGCCGTTCCACGACCAGCTTTCAAACGCATGGATTTTTCGCCATGCCGAGGTCATATGCGCTTCGCCGGAATGATCCGCCGGCTGCACGGCCACGGCGATGGCTCTTTTGTCGTACACAACCTGCGTATAAGCCGTATGTCCCTGCGCCTGCCCTGTGATGTCAAAGCATCCCGAACCGGAGGTCAGCCAGCCCGCGGTCTTCTCAAAGTCCTTGGCATAATCGGCATAGTCCAAGGAGCCGAGCGCAACTTCGCCGATATAATCCATGCCGGCCCACGCGAAGTCGCCCAGAATCCGAGGATTCTTCTTGGAAAGTGCTTCAAAAGCCGCGGCGTCCGTCAGGAAAGATTCCGAACCGAGGATGAATCGATTCGGATACTTTCGCAGGTCCTTCTTATAGCGGGTTATGCCGTAATTGTATCCCGCGACATCCATGTTGGCAAAAGCCCCCTTCGTTGCCCAATCGCAGAACGGAAACCATGCCATCAGCTTCATCGTGTCGCTGCCGAAAAAGCCCGCAAGATTGTTAAAGAACTCCGAACCGGCTGCCTTCTTTTTCTTCGGCTTTTGCTCCGGGATCGGCGATTCCTTCAACGCCTGTTCCGCTTTCTCGTCGGAATAAAAGCCCAGTCCGATCGACGACAGGAAATTGAAGAAAATATTGATGCCCGCCGTTACGGGACGTGTGTCGTCGTTGGCATGAAAGCACTCGGTCAGCGTCTTGGTAAAGGCAATCCCTTTGGAGCTGCACGTTTCCGCGACCTCGTTGCCGGAGGAATACAAAATGACGCTCGGATGATTATAATCCTTTTCCGTAATGCACCGAATATCCTCGCGGAAGTGATCGGGAACGAACGATGCATCGTCGTATCGATTCTTGTGGATGTACCACATATCGGTGTACTCATCCATCACATACATACCGAGCTTATCGCAAGCGTTCAACAGCGCCTTGGACATGGGCTGATGGGAAGAACGAACCGCGTTGTACCCTGCGGTTTTCAAAATGCGGATCTTTCGCTCTGCGGCGCAGTCGTATTCCTTTGCACCGAGCAATCCGTTATCGGCATGGATGCACGCGCCTTTCAGGATCTCCCGCTTTCCGTTGATCAGCAATCCTTTCTCCCGGTGCAACTCGATGGTACGAATGCCGAACGAAACCGATTCCGTATCCTCACCGAACCGGATTTTTGCGGTATACAGATCCGGCGTTTGCGCGCTCCACAGCCTTGCCTGCGGTATTTGAACCGTAAGAACCGCCTCCCCGTCGGAAAAGCCGGATGCGCTGCATACGGCTTGCAATCCGTCGCAAATCGTCAGAAGCACGTCGCCCGTACCGACCGTCTGCATACGGATCTCCAAAACGGCAGGCTCCAAGGAAACTGTTTTTATGCGAACGCTGTCTTTCACAATATGATGCTGTTTATCCGCATACCAAAGCCATACCGGTCGATAGATTCCGGAACCGGTGTACCAGCGGCTGTTCGGCTGATCGGCGTTCCGTACAATGACCTCGATAACATTTTGTTCCTGGGCGACATCCGAGATGTCTACGCAAAACCCGATATAGCCGTTGTAAAACGAGGCCATTTCTTTCCCGTTGATGATGACGGAACTGTTGTGATAAACGCCTTCGAATTCCAACAGGAGCTGCTTAAGAAGCATCTTCGGATCTAAGCGGAATTCTTTTCGATACAGATAGTCTTTTCCTTCAAAAAAGCCGTTGTTATGACCGAATGCGCTGTAGGTTCGCTTTTCCTCCAGCATTGCGTCATGCGGAATCCCGACAGGTCGCCAATCATTTTCATCCTTATGAGAGATCAGCCAATCGCTGCAAAAGCTAGTTCTTTTCATCTGCGTTTTTCCTTCTTTTCTATTGTTGGCCGGTATAAGCAAAGACGGCGGAAATAAGAGATGCCCCGCCGTCTTCGCATTATGGAGGAGATGAGATTACTTAACTTTCTTTACGATACCGGTGAAGGAACTGACAAGTGCCAGAACCCATGCCGCCGCCCAAACAGCTGCAAACGTAAAGTATGCAGATACGGTGCTGTAGTCATACAGGCCAGCATACCAGTAGGCGATCGGCGTCACCATCGGCGCGATCGACACGCAGAACCCGACAAACAGCAGCACGGTTGTCAGCCCTGCAGCAAGATTCGGAATTTCCGGTACGGTCGTAAACGAAACGCCAACCGTCGCAGCTGCCGCAACGAGGCTGAGGATCAGATAGACGTTGACAGAGCCGCTCTTTGCGAACACGCCGCCGTAAAGGATCAGACCGACCACCGTTACGACTGCCGCCGCGAGGAGAAGATACAGACCGATAGACTTCTTGGTTTTCATGATCGTTTCCTCCTTACTGTTCCTTTTTCTTGAGAAGCGAAGCAACATACAAAGCACAGGCGCCGAGCGCAAGCACACCGGTCACGACGTTTAAGACGTACAGCGTGATCTCCCACCACGGATAGGCGCGGACGATCTTGGTGTCGCTCGTCATGCCGTTCATGGCGTTGGAGCCGGCGAACGCATAGAGCGAATACTTGATGGCCTTCTTCACTTCCTGCTGGAAGCTCGTATCCTGCGAAATGAGCTTCTGATTTTCCGCCGTTGTGGGGGAGCCGATGATCGAGTTTTCAAACGCCGTGACGTTCAGGCATCCGCCGCCGCCCGACAGGACGACGTCGCGCCAGTTCATATATTCGCCGCCGTTGATGGCGTCGGTCACGATGAAGCCGTTAAAGCCCCATTCGTTGCGAAGGATCTGCGTTAACAGGCCAGTGTGACCGCCGGAATACACTGTGCCGATGCGGTTGAACGCCGTCATAACGCCCCTTGCGGTATTGGTTTCCAAAGCTCCCTGGAAGCCTCTCAGTTCGATTTCGCGGATCGCCTGCTCCGTGTTATAAGTAGAAACGCCGGAGCGGTTCGCTTCCTGATGGTTCAGAGCAAAATGCTTCGGCTCCATCATCATGCCCTTGTGGCTGGCACCTACGCTGACCGCCACGCCCAGGATGTTGGTCAGCATCGCGTCTTCCGAATAATACTCATGGTTTCTCGCGCAATAGGTCGCACGGTGGTTGTTGAGGCCGGGGCCCATTTCGGCGGAAACATTGGACCAAAGGCTGTCCTCGCCGAACAGCTCGCCCTCGCGTTCCACAAGCTCGGCATTAAAGGTCGCCGCAACGACCGGCTCGGTCGGCATGACCGCCATGCACCATTCCGCGTATGCGTTGTCGCTTCCGACATAGGTCGGTTCGCTCGCGTTGGACGCCGTCCAGTTGGTGCCGTAGCCAGGAACCTGATCGTTGACAAATCCGATCGGACCGTCCTTCAGCAGCGCGAAGGAACCGACTGTCGCGAACTGGAACTGCATATTGGCCGACTTTTCGATATAATCCAAGGCTTCGGCAAAGGTTACCTCGTCCACAAGCTGATCCCACAGCGGATCGTTGATGTCCACGATGCCCTCGATCTCGTTGTTGTCGTTCAGAATCAGCATATCCGCGAGTGTCAAGCCGTTCTGCGCGCCCCACGTTTCGCCGCTGCCGTTTGCCGTCAGCTCGCGCGTTTTGTTGGTCAGTCCGACGAGCATATCCGGCGTTGCGGTAAGCCCCGTAACGGTCTGCCAGCCCTTCGTCCAATCGGCGCGGGTGGTGTACTCCGCGGCGTTCGGGATCCATTCGTTGATGTCCGAGCCCGTCAGCGCGTTTTCAACGTTCTCGGAATAGGTTTCAATATCGCGCGCGACGAGCGTGATCTTCTTTGCGTGGCTAGGGTCGATCACCTCGTCGTCGTTGATCTTGACGAGCGCATCGGTGCTGCCGAGCTTGTTGGCCAGCACATTGTTCAGCGCCTCATGCGCGCCGTTGCCGATGGCGAAGTAATAATCGCCCGCGTCGAGCACCCATGCGCCGACCGTGCCGTTTGCCTTGACGGCGGTGTTATCATAGCTTGCCGCATACTTGGCGTCAAACGAAACGGTGACTTCCTCGCTCTCGTTCGGCGCAAGCGTCTTGGTCTTGGCAAAGCCGACAAGCTGGATCGCCGCCTTTTCAAGCCCGCCTGCCGTATAGGGCGCCTGTGCATAAAGCTGGACGACATCCTTGCCCGCTACCGAGCCGGTGTTCGTTACGCGGACGGTTGCCTTGCTTTCGCCGCCGACGTTGAAGGTCACATCCAGCAGCTCTTGGTTGAACGTGGTGTAGGATTTTCCGTAACCGAACGGATAGCTCATTTCGGTCGCGTAGTCCCATGCGCCGGTAGATGCAAACGTGCCGGCGTCGCTCGAAGCATTGCTTCTGCCGAGCACCGCGTCCTCATAACGGGTTTCGTAATACTTATAGCCGACATAAATGCCTTCGGTCTCCACCACATACCAGTCGCCCTTGTCATCGCCGGTCAGAACGCCCGCTTCGGTGATGGACGCATTCGTATAGGTGTAGACGCCGAAATTCTGCATGGCGGGCGCGGAGATCGAGCTGGCGGCATAGGTGTCCGCAATGTGGCCGGACGGGTTCGCGTCGCCCGAAAGAACGTCCGCAACGCCGTAGAAGCCGTATGCGCCGGGCAGGCCTGCCCAAACGATGGCCGAAATGCCGCTGTCCTGCTTGAGTTCTTCGATCTCAAGCGTCATGTCGGAGTTCAGCACAACGACGACCTTGCCGTTGGAATACTGCTTGGCAAGCTCAATCATCGCTTTCTCATAATCGGAGAGCGCAAGCACACGATCGAAATGGTCCCCGTTTGTTGCCTGCATCGCAAGGGAGTAATCTGCCGCCTCAGAGGAGTCGCGCGAGATAAATACGATAGCAGCCGTATCTTTTGCGGAATCAAGGGCATCCTGCGTATATACGCTTGCCGGAAGCTCACCAATGCCATATTCCTCAGCGGGGCCGTAAGTGGGCCAGAATACCGGAACAAGGCTGTGTCCCGGAACTGCCTGGCCGAAGAAAGCTGCTGCGCGATAATACGGCTGCGCCGCTTCAGAATTGTAAAGCGCCAGCATCGTGTCGTTCACGGAGAATCCGCGTTCCTTCATGGCGTCGATCAGCGTGACCGTCCGCTGTCCCTTTTCATAGTTGACGCCGACCGTGGAACCGATCAGACCGCCGAAAGTCGGGGAGATGCTGTTTAAGCCCCAGATGGTAACCTTATCAGTCTTTGCAAGAGGCAGCGAGCCGTCGTTCTTAAACAGAACGGTGCCTTCCTGACTGATCTCGACCGCAAGGGCTTCCTTTGCGTCGATGACGTCCTTCAGGTCGGAAAACTCGGAACGGAAATAGGTCCCGTCGTTTCCGCTGTCGCCCGTCTGAACCGTGCTGTACGACGACGTGCCGAGATTCGCATTGATCGTTGACGCATTGGCGTTTGCGATGGATGTTGCGAACAAGCTGAAGATAAACAGACAGGCCAGCAGGATCGTCAATCCACGCATCAAATTTGTCTTTCCTTTCATACATTCCTCCATTTACAATATTGCACCTCACCGCCGACATCGGCTTTTGAATGCAAAAAAAGAATAGCATGAAACCGAAAACACAGACGAAATCTGCCGCGAACGACCGTCCCGACGCCGTGAACGGCATTGCTTTGTATCAAATACGTAAAAGCAAATGTGTGGAATGCAAATAACAAGATACAACATGAATATGATGTAGGGAACATTCCTGCTTTCTTCTCGCAGAAATATTCCCTATATCTTAAACAAAGAACTCATTTATTGCTAAACGAAATATTGCCGTCGGGATGATCCCGGCGGCTATTGTATAAAAAGTTTAATATCCCAATTCGCGGTCGATCATACTGCCATCGATCGCATTGTGTGAGAAGGATCGTACGTTTCATTGTCGTTTCATCCCCGTTGTTCACGATCGTCACGGTTCCGTAGAAATCCCAGACCGGAATCAACAGCCCATCTTCCTGACTGTTCTTTGCCCGGATTCGCATAAGCGTGAGTTTCACCTGATCAATTCGGATCGTGGCATGAATGTCTAGCAATTAATTAGGATCCAGACAGTCGAGTAGACTAAGGACTCACGCCCTTAGCCCCTCACAGATCCGGACGTGCGGCTTTCCCGCATCCGGCTCCTCGCAGTAACATTTACTTCAATACAGCGGATAGTAAACCTTAGGTTTTGCAAGAGGATAGCACTGCAACATGTCAACAAAACCGTCCCATGTATATGTGCGTCTGCATCCTCGTCTGTTCATCGCTTTGAAAAGAAACTGCTGTACCCGATGCAGAAATGCGCTGAGCTTATATATGTTAAATGACACCCCATAGTATCGGTAGTAGCCGACCAGTTTCACATTAAGTTGTTTCACTATGTCTTTCGCAGGCTGGTTCTTATTGTTATAGAGCCATTCCTTGAATTCTTTCAGCTTCTTCTCAAATTTCTTTCGCGATGTTTTAACTTTGGGCCATGGGTATCCTTTTCTACTCTTACCGTAATAGAATGTAAACCCAAGAAAGTCGAATGTCTCTGGCTTTCCAAGCCCTCTTGCTTTGCGGTTTTGCTCCGCATATCGCCCGAATTCTATCAGTCTGCTTTTGCTTTCTTCCAGTTCGAGATTGAACTTTGCCATACGTTCTTTTAAAGACGTATAGTAATGCTCCGCATCCGATTTGTATTGGAATCCTGCCACGAAATCGTCTGCGTAATTTACAAGAAAGCATTCGCCTCTTGCCTCTTTCTGGATTACCAGCTTAAACCAGAGTGTCAGCACGTTATGCATATAAATGTTTGCCAGCGTAGGACTGATATTTCCGCCCTGCACCGTTCCTTCTTCCGTATCTTCATATTTCCCATCGACCATCACTCCCGCCTTCAGATACTTTCGTATCAGCCACAGTATGTTCGGGTCTTTGATATGCCATTCCAGGAATTTCATCATCCATTCATGGTCGATATGGTCGAAGAAACCTTTTATGTCGGCGTCCACTATGAAGTTTATCTTCCCGTGCGATACGTGTTGATAAACCTCCTTGACCGCTTCATGGCATCCCCTCTTGGGCCTGAAACCGTACATGTAATTCAGAAACCTTGGCTCATATATCGCTTCCAGTATCTTCTTTACCGCCAACTGCACTATTTTATCCTCATAAGATACGATTCCCAGAGGGCGCAGCTTCCCGTTAGCTTTGGGTATATAGACCCTCCGCGTTGGGAGTGGCTTATACGATTTGTTCTTCAGCCGTTGAACAAGGTCGGCAATGTTGCCGTCAAGATGCTTCCCGTATTCTTCCTTGGTCACTTTATCTATACCAACCGCTTTCTTGCCGTCAAGTTCCTTGTGACATTGTTTCAGCAGGTCAGCATTGATCAGATGATACAAACTTGTGAATTCTGGTTTCTTGCTCGTCGCTGATATCTCTGCTATTCTCTCTAATTTTGTTCCCATCATTTCCTCCGTCCCTGAGTACGGATGATGTTTCCTCAGAGAGACCGTTACTGCGTAACCTCCTTCCCTCTGTCGGCATTACCCGACTTCAACAGTACTATGAAGTTATCCGACTTCCTGCCGTCCATTTGACATCCTCCATTTTCAGTTGGTATGTCATACTCTTTTGCGAGAGGCGACAGGCTCTCCCCAGTTGATGTGCATCCCCCATATCAAGCATGATCGGCTCTCTGACCCCGCAGTGCCATACAGTTCTCACCATGACGAGCTGCATGATATTGCCTTCCGCACCAGTTAAGACGTCGGCCATCTGGAATAACTAACTTTTCGAGGCTCAATCACTTTACGACCCTACTTGCTAGCTGTCTACGCTTGTCACGCACCATTACTGATACCATCCCAAGACTCGCTAATATCTGGCTCGTTAGGCCTTTGATATACCG
>JAFUDD010000222.1 GCA_017459315.1 Clostridia bacterium
ACTACGGCCGTCTGTCGCTCTCGCGTGTGACGACCGACCATGTCAAGATGACGCGCTTCTATGTCGCCGTGCTTGACCGGATCGACAGCTACGGCGAAACCGAAGATTTGCTGCGGCTGATCGCCCGCGAGGAGCTGATCGAAAACGGCAACTGGTGTTCCTATCAACGTGATAACACGGCTGATTTCAGCCTGTAATGTCGCCGAGGTTTAAGGGCCACCCTTACATCACGAATTTGGCTATCCAAATTCAATGCTGGCTAATCCTCAACAGCGCATCTTCCTATCAGCGCCTACCGGATTGAGCTTTTCTAAGATCAGGCACTGAACGGCGGATCAGAGGCGGCAGAAACGATCTCTTTCATTTCCGCGCATAGCGGAATGAGCAGTAGGCGGGTTGCGAGTCCGAAGAAACGGATCCGCATTCTAAGTGAGAAATAAAATTCTTGCTTTTTCGGCAGGGTGTGATTTATAATCATACGAGGAAAATGGGATCTGTTGTGAAGCCGTCATCGGAAGCTTCCGCCTGTTGTATTTTTTTATTATATCACCAATAACTCGTTTGTCAAAAAAACGATAATCCATGCGATAAAAATGCAAATTTGTTCCGTTGCGATTGCTTATAGGCATTTGTATCCTTTATAATGTGCAACAGCAGGTCGAATCTTTCCGATGAAGATCGGAAAAAGATCCTGCCAAAACGATAGAATTCCATAGAATGAGGAGAAAACAATGAAAAAAGTAATGCTGTTGCTTATCTGTTGTTTGCTTACAGCCGCTTGTGCGCCAAGTTCAGCCACGCAGATAGACCCGTCCGCAACAGAAGCGAACGCCAAAGCGGAACAGCAAGCCGAACGGAAAGAGGTTGACCTGATTCTATTTACAGGACAATCGAATATGCTTGGACGGGACACGGAGCTTTACGAAACAGAGATCCCGGAGGGAAAAGCATACTGGTATTCCTATGATGAGGAAGCGCTGTTTCCTGTTCAGAATCCTGTCGGCGAAAACTGCCTTGGTTTTTCCAAATCCTCCGGTTCCTCTATGATCCCGGAGTTCTGCTCCCACTATGTCGCACAAACCGACCGCACAGTCGTTTGCGTCCTTCTTGCGAACGGCGGTGTTCCGATCAGCTATTTCAGTCCGGATGGGACTGCAATTGCAGGAATGGCGCGGTATCTAAAGAACTGCCAAAACTGGCTGGAGAAGAACGGGTATTCCGTACAGCATAGATTCTATGTTATGCTGCAAGGCGAAACGGACAGCAGCGATCCGGTCAATTTACATTACAAAGAAGACTTTTTGGCGTTTCACAATGCGCTGAAGGAATATTTTGACTATGAATTCTGCGCGCTGATTCTGAATGGCGGCACAGTAGGAAAGGATGAGGCAGGCGTAAGGATCATCAATGAGGCTAAAATCGCACTTGCTAAAGAGAATGATGATATTATCATCGCGTCGACCACTAATTGCTTGCATCACGCGCCGTTCGTTGCTCCGTTAAGATGCCGATGACATCCACAACCGAGAAATACCATTCTTCCTCAGCTTCATTCCAAGCGGTGCGGATGTGCTGATCTTCGTATAATACGACGCGGTCGCTGTCCATAATCCCCTCCGAAACAGTCTGATATACCCAAATATGCTCACAAAGTCATTATACAATGATGTGGTAAATTCGTCAAACAGAATATGTTTATTCCTAAAGAAATATCAAAAATCACAGTAAAACAGGGAAAATGAATATACACGCGATCTATAATTATACGTAAAATGAATAAGATCGGGTCGTGGAATACGATCTAATATGATGTGGTAAATGATGTGGTAGCCCTGAAAAACGAGAAAATGAGCATAAATCGGTCGGTTTGGAAAATGAAAAAGCCCGATATTCTCGGGCTTTTTCTTTGGTACGAGTGTTGATAACGGACTTGATCAAATTATTGGTGAGACAGTCACATACACATTCATCATCTCACGTAATCACAACAACAGTTATGGTTTTACAATGATATGAATAATCTGTCTTATGCAACAACAGACAAGTGATTCTGTTCTTGATATGAGAAGCTCTATGAGGACAATCTTGCGGGCAAGGTTACAGATGAGTGGTTTGCGCAATTATCGCAGAAATACGATCGGGAACGGTTGGAACTGAAAGCAAAGGCAGCGGAGTATCGCATCCGGCTGAATGAACTGGAACTGCAAAAGAGCAGTACGAAACTGTTTACCGCGGCGACCCGCAAGTTCATGGAAATGGAAACGCTGACAGCGCCGCTACTGTGGGAACTGATCGACCACATCGACGTGTACGAAACGGAAGGTACCGGCAAGAACCGGACGCAGCGCATCTGTATCTGTTACCGGTTCGTGGGCTATCTCGAAGTGCCGGTGCCGGACGATGTGCTGCTCGCGCTCGATATGCGCCGCGGCGTTCGAGTGAACTACACCTCAAAAGCGGTATAACGCGATCCCTTCCGAATTGCCGACACTCCTTTTCGGAAGGTAAAAAGAAATCGAGTGGTGATAACTCAAATCCGTTATCACCACTCGACATGGCTCCCCAGGTAGGACTCGAACCTACAACCCTTCGGTTAACAGGGGCCAAAATCGTTATCAGAGGTAACATAGATATACTGCGGAAAACGCCCTGAAATAGGACGTTTTTCTTATCTAAAGCGTTATTTTGTACTGTATCAATTCGCAACAAAAAATCCATTCCGTCCAACCCGTATGATGTGGAAAATGATGTGGTATTTCCGATGAAAAATCGACTCAGATCAGGGTGCATATACGAAACGGATCGTGCTTCAAAGGCCGCAGAGGATTCTTATGGGAAACGCTTTCCTTTGATGAGAAGAATGACCGTAGTCTATATAATACATTTGTTGCCGAATATCGCACAGAAAGTTTGCGATAAAGACGGGAAGTTCTTAAGGCAGAGGGATTGATCAGCCGTCGGAATACAGGTCGATGATTTCCTGCGCGACAGACAAACGGGTGGTGCAGCGGTCCATCGCCTGTTTCTCGATGGAACGATGCGCGTCCGTTTCGCTGAGGTGCCGATGCTCGATCAACAGCCATTTGGCACGGTTGACGATGCGGATCTCTTTCATTTTCTCATCGACCGACGCGATTTTATGCTCCGATTTACGCACCAGTTCCCGCGCGCTCGAAAGCCACCCGATCGCTGTCAGGAATCCGTTTTTGGAGATCGGTTTGGACAGAAGAAACACACCGTGAGAAATGGCCCGGTCGCTCGATTCCGCGTAAAGATCCGGCGGGAGCAACAGCAATACGACCGCGTTTTTTTGATCGCTTACATCCAGCGCAAACCGAATGCCCGCGTCGTCCGGCAGCGGCGCGTTGACGATGACAAAGTCGAACGGCGTTTCGGCAACGGCGCGCTTTGCTGCGCTGATATCCGATACGAATTGCACGGGGGCGCAGCGCGTTTCGGAAAGCAGTTCGGCAGCGGAACTGCGGAACGTTTTCGACGCCGTAACGACCAACACATGATAGGTTTGCTGCTGAAGCTCCATGCCGACCCTCCTTTCCCTGTTTTCGAATGCTTTTTACCGGCAGCAATAGATATCCAGAATGGAAGCGGGCAGATGCGCCTGCACAAACGCGCTCTCTGCGGCGATCGAACGCGCGGCAGCAAGGTCGATCGGGAGGCGCTCAAATTTGGCAAGCGTCTCGGCGTCGGCCTTGAACAGGTTCAGATTGGCTTCGGGCGGCGGAGTCAGTCCCTTCTGCAGACCGTCCAATGCCGCATAAATCAGCAGCGCAAACGCAAGATACGGATTGGCAAGCGGATCGGGCGAACGCAGTTCCGCGCGGCGGTATTCTCCGGCGGCGGCCGGAATGCGCACAAGCTG
>JAFUDD010000223.1 GCA_017459315.1 Clostridia bacterium
AGCGCACGTACCAGGTTTTTCGTGCCGTTCCGGGAACGACCGAGCAGCTGTTGCCGGTCGGATGGCCGGAAGATTTTTATGATCTCGGATATGTTTCTTTTGCCATGCAGGATCCGCTTCTTCAAGCCGAATTGCTTCGGCAATCGGCCGCACTCCGAAAACGATTAGCGGAGGCAAAGGGGACGGAAGGGGAGAAAAAGCTGCTGCAAAAGCAGAATGCTCTGCGGCAAATCGACGCTTTGCTGACGGAAAGGATAAATTAAGTATGCAGTTGTCCGAATTTGTGCGGATGTTGGAATCTTACGCACCCCCGGAGCTTGCCGAGTCGTATGACAATATCGGCTTATTGATCGGAACAAATCGAGAAATCCGCAAGGTACTCGTTGCGCTTGACTGCACGACAACGGTAGCACGGGAAGCCGTTTCGCTCGGCGTCGATCTCGTTTTAACGCATCATCCGCTGTTCTTTCATCCGGTGCAGCATATTTTGCCGGATGATCCGGATACCGCTGCAGCCTTTATTTTGCTGCAAAACAACATCGGGATGTATGCCGCACATACAAATTTAGATGCCGCTGACGGCGGCGTCAACAACGCCCTTGCCGATGCGCTTGGGCTATGTCGGATACGGCCAATCCCGGATACGGCAATCGGCCGTCTCGGTGAGCTTCCGGAGGTCATGTCGCTTCGCTCGTTTACGAAACTGTGCGAATCACGCTTATCCACGCGTGTTCGTGTGTGCGGCGACCCCGACAAGACCGTGTGTACAGTCGGTGTAATCGGCGGGGCGGGTGCGGAGTTTGCAGAACAGCTTTCTCCTTACTGCGACGTGTTCGTGACTGGGGAGATGAAGCACCACGAAGCCATCCGCATGAACGAGCTCGGCATCGCCTGTGTCGTTGCCGGACATTATGAAACCGAATCTGTCATCCGGAAATATTGGATTTCCCGTTTACAGAAACAAAAAAATGATGTACAATATTATGAAACGAGTCTCGAAAGAGCTCCATTGACAGCCCAAGAGGAGGAGTAAACATGAGCAGACCCGATGCGATTTTAGCGTATCAGGCGGTCGATCAGCAAAAGCAGCAGGTCGAAACCGCCGTTCGAAGCACCGAAGCAAGAATCCGGTTAAACAAGCTCGCAAAGCTGTTAAAGCGACAGCAGGAGATTCTCAAGAAGCTGACGGACGATCTCGATATACTGTCGGCCTCCGCGCAGAAGCTGAACAAGCAGTATAAGACGGTTCTGGATCGGCTTGAACTGGAAACCTCGGAGTTTGAAACGCTTGAAAACGATGAGGAAACAACCGCAGAAGAAATGACCGAATTCAAGCATGATATCGAACGCCTGAATCGGGAACTGACCGGCATCGAAAAAGAACTGCGGCAGACCTATTCCGTTCTCGAACGGCAGGTCGCCGAATATCAAAAGACCCGTCAGACCGGCGCCAAGGCTAAGAAGGAATACGATCAGGTCCGTGAAATTTGCCTGAAAGAGCGCGACGACGCACAAGCTGATCTGAATACCTTTGATGAAAAACTGGCTGAGCTGGAGAAAGCAGTCGATCCGAAGCTGATGGCACGGTATAAACGCGCAAGGCAGCATTACGGAACGCCGGTTGTGCCGGTACGCGGCGAAAAGTGCAGCGGTTGCAACATGGGCTTGCCGACGTTGACACTCTCACGTCTTGCCAATGCAGGCGTCGTCGTGGAGTGTGAAAACTGCGGCAGACTGCTGTACATCGAATAAATTTGTCACAATGAGTAAGTCAGACGATCGCGGATTCCCTTTGGGA
>JAFUDD010000224.1 GCA_017459315.1 Clostridia bacterium
ACGGAGCCGATCTCGGTCATTGCCCTTTCGCTCGGCTTCAAAACGCAGGCGCACTTTTCGGATGTCTTTCGCCGCCACACCGATCTTTCGCCCTCGGCCTATCGCAACCTGCATTTTCGCAGCGTGGCGACGACAATCGAATGATATTCACCGGCTTGGAGTATTTTTTGACTCTTCGAAATCCAGAAAATCCAGATGCGGCGTACGTTTCCGGTTCGAAAATTTACTGTATTCTTTACTGTATTTTGTATTGTTTTGCTTGTTTTCCACGACCCGATTCGTCCAAGCAGTACCATCGTGTAAAGCCAAAAAATGACTAAAATAGGGACTTTTGGGGATTTTCCCAGCGTTTCTCGACTTTTCCGGATTTTGGATTTCGCGAACGGTTAACCGAAGGGCTGTAGGTTAGAGGCCTACCTGTGGAGCCAAAGAAAAACGACTGTCCTTTGACAGCCGTTTTCTTTCTCTCTTGCAGGGGCCAGGCTGTTCGAAAGGAACAGCACGGCTGTGAAAATCCTTGCCACCTTGGGGAAGTTCAGCCCAGCAGGTCCCTGCCGATCTGTGTCGTTTTTCCGTCGATCACGTTTTTGACCCATTGCAGGCCGGTGCAGCCCTCGCGCGTAAAGCGCATGAACTCCGGCACCCAGAGGCAGCAATGCGAGGTCGCCCCGTTGGACGCGACGGGCCGTCCCTTGATGTCGTTGAAGTTGTAGTTATAGAGAAAATAGCTGAACGTGGGGATTGAGGCAGACAGGCGCTTCACCGTGCCGCAGATGATGCGCTCGATGCGCTCCCCCGCCTCCGGCGACCAGCCCATCACTTTGTTTGTGTCGATAAAGTTCTGATACCGCATCAGCGCGAAGTCGCGCAGGGAGATCACATAGCCGATCTTGACCCGGCCCTTCTGCTGCGCATAGAGGTATTCCAGTCCGTCGGCAACAATGTCGTTCGTATGGACCGCTGCCGCGACGGATGCCGGCGCCTGCCAGAGCGTTTCCACGCATGCTTTCAGATCACAGTCAATGGCCGCGCCGTCCACGATGCAGGTGCAGTCCGTGCAATCGGGGAAGCAGTTCAGAATGTCATTGCCGACAAAGGCGGTGCCGAAGCCGCCCGCGCTGCAGCCGAGGACGACCAGCTTTTCCGGTTGGGGACAAAACTGCTTGATAAAGTCGATGCTAAGGTGCAGGTTGATATTGCCGTGCGCGTAAAAGACGCGCTCCTTCCCCTCCGGGTCCTCGTAGGTAAATTCCCCGGCGCCGCCGTGGAAATCCCCGGTGGCATAGGGCACGTACAGCAGGCTCCAGCCGTAAAAGGGGCTTTGTCTGCACTTTTCATGGAACATGCTCAGGCGGGCATACGCGTTCTTGCTCGGCTTGCACCAGGCGTCGTAAAACGTCGGGTTGTTTTCATCGAAGGTATCGCCGGAAGGCCGGGCCGCGGTATATTTGTCATAGGCGAAGCCGCCGCCGTCCAATACGATCAGCAGTTTGTTTTCCGGTCCCGTCCGGAACAGCGCATGGTACCGGCTGCCGTCGCTGCAGACGGCGCCTTCGGGATAGAACTTGTAAAGATGCCCCGGCACGGCCGTTCCGTTATAGTCGTCCACCTTTTGATACCGCTTCATGTCGCGCAGCAGACGGATCCATTCCAAATACTTGAACAGCATGGTTTTCTCCTCTCAGGCCTCGGCAAAGCTCTTGAAGAAAGCGTTTTTCGCTTTCAGCTCCTCCACGCTTCCCTCGTCCTCTACCGTCCCGCCGTTCATCACGATCACATGATGGGCGTCGGCCACCGTGCGGAAGCTGTGCGCCACGATAATGGCCGTTCTGCCTTGGGCAAGGGCTTTGATGCTGCTTCTGATCTTTTCCTCGGTAACCGGGTCAAGATTGGCGGTGGCTTCATCCAAGATCAGGTATTCCGGGTTTTTCAGCATGGCTCTCGCAATGGCGACGCGCTGCTGCTCGCCGCCGGAGAGCTTTTCCCCGTTGAAGCCGACGTTGAAGTCCAGCCCGCCCTCGTGGGAGGCGATCACATCCTCCAGGCAGGCCAACGCGACGACGGCCTGCAGCTCCTCCTCCTTCACATCCTTGACGCCGTAGCAGATATTGTCGCGGATGCTGCCCTCGAACAGCGCGGCGTTCTGACTGACGACGCCGAAGCGGTCGCGCCATGCACGCAGGGATACCTCGCTTCCGGCTTCTCCGATCCGGATATCGCCGTCATAATCCGGGTACAGCCGGTCGAGCAGGCGCAGCACAGTGGTCTTGCCGCTCCCGTTCGGGCCGACGATAGCCGTGATCTTTCCCTTGGGGATGCAGAAGCTCACGGAGCGGACGACCTCCTTATCGCCGTAACCGAAGGAGACCTTGTTCACGCTTAGATCACCGGCGGCCGGCGGCTCGCTGCTGCCCCGATCCGGATCCTCCTCCGCCTCCTCCAGGATGGAGACGATCTTTTTGCTGCCGCCCTTTGTCGCGGCGAACACGGACGGGAACTGCGCAAAGAATTGGAACACCAGCACCAGATTGCCGCCGTACGCATAGAAGGCCGCCAGCGCCGTCGTCGAGGAGACGCGGCCGTTTTGAATGAGGATGCCGCCGACCAAAAACGCGGCGGTGAACAACATGAAGGTCAAGAACGTCTGCCCGAACTGCACAAAGGTATTCGCCATGGCGTTATACTTGTCCGCCTCATAGCGTTCTCCGATATAGCGCAGGCTTGCGGCATTCTCTTTTTCCTCGCCGTTCATAGCCTTGATGAAGCGGATGCGGCCGAAGCGTTCGGCGAGGAAGGCGGTAAAGGCGGCGAGCTTGCCGGCCACATACACGGCGCCCCGCTCGCTGAAGCGGGCGGAAAAGAACATGATGCCCATGGTGACGAGGAAGCCCACGATCAGCAGCAGCGCCAGCTCCCCGATGGCCGCGTCGCCCACCAGAACGATCAGCAGGAAAGCAAGGAGCGTAAAGGCCAGCTGCAGGAGCTTAAAGGGCAGATAGGAATACTCTGGGTCGGAGGTGACACGGCTCAGCACCCGGTTCGGACTTTCCCGGTCGAAGGTGCTGAGCGGGAAGTGCATGACCTTTTTCCAGATCTTTTTGCGGATCCGCGCCGCCAGCTCCACAAAGCCGAGGTCGGCCACCACGCTCGCATAGAAGAATACATAGCCGATGGTGCACATCAGCGCATAGGTGAAAATCGGCGAAAGATCCGTAAAGTTGCCGACGGAGATCGCGGCGACGGCGTCGGATTGCGTAGCGACGACCAGCGTGCCTGCAAGGTACAGCAGCGATCCGAGCAAGGTACGGAACACCGGCAGCTTGACGCCCCGATAGAGCGTCTTTAAGGGCTTTTTCGTTTTGACCGTGACGGTTTCCTTCGCAAGACTGTCCATGTTTTTCATGCTCTCTCCTCCTCTCCGGCCGATAACAGGCTTTGATAGGCGGGACAGCCTGTTTTCAGTTCCTCATGGGTACCGCAGCCGACAATCCGGCCTTTTTCGAGAACAAGGATCGTGTCCGCATCCCGCACGGTAGACAGATCGTGCGCGACGATCACCCTTGTCTTCCCTGCGGCGTATGCGTCGATCAAAGCCGCAATGCGTTTCGCGCCGGTGATGTCCAGCGCGCTCGTCGCCTCATCCGCAAGAACGATCCCTGCATCCGTCAGCAGCATACGCGCCACGGCCAATCGTTGCCTCTGTCCGCCGGAGAGCTTCGACGCCCCCGGCCCGACCTCATAGTCCAGACCGCCCAGCG
Source organism: Clostridia bacterium (assembly GCA_017459315.1). The sequence goes on from JAFUDD010000224.1 coordinate 3,759, forward strand.
CCTCGATGCTTTCGAGCATATCGACCTTTTCCAAGAGCGCCGTCAGTTCTTCGTCGGAATGCGGGGCCTTTGATCCATAGCAAAGGAAGTCCCGCACCGTTCCGCCAAAGCCCGGCGCATTCTGCGGCAGGTAGGAGAACAGACGGCGGTAGCTGCCGATCTCGAATTCGCGCACGTCCGCGCCGCCGAGCGTGATACGGCCCTGCGCGGGGCGATAGAACTGTTCGATCAGGTTCAGCAGCGTCGATTTTCCGGAGCCGCTCTCGCCCACAATAGCAAACTTGCTGCCGCTTTTCACCGTAAA
>JAFUDD010000225.1 GCA_017459315.1 Clostridia bacterium
GGTCTTGCCCCGCGTCGTCTCGCGGAAATACTTCATGTCCGGCGGCAGGTTGATCAGCAGCTGCCCCTTCCTTCCGATGGCCCAGTTCGGGCTGACGTTGACAATTTCAATCATGGCTTCGCTCCCTTAAATCGCAATCGGGATGTTTTTGATCTGCTCGCCGAACCGATAGCCCTCTAACTGCACATCGTCGGTCGTGAAGTCGTAGAAGTTTTTCACGTCCGGGTTCAGAATGAACTTCGGCGCGGGGAACGGCTCGCGGGCGATCAGCTGCTCGACAAGCGGGATATGCCGGTCGTAGATGTGCGCGTCCGCGATCACGTGGACGAGCTCGCCCACCTCCATATCGCACACCTGCGCCATCATGTGCACCAGCACGGCATACTGCACGACGTTCCAGTTGTTCGCGGCGAGCGCGTCGTTGCTGCGCTGGTTGAGGATCGCGTTCAGAACGAGCTTGCCGGTTTCCTTATTCTTGGTGCAGTTGAACGTCATGCTGTACGCGCACGGATAGAGGTTCATCTCGTGCAGGTCGGCAAAGTTGTAGATGTTCGTCATGATGCGGCGCGAATACGGGTTGTTCTTGAGGTCGAAGATCACGCGATCGACCATGTCGAACATACCCTCCTTATACTGATGCTTGACCGACATCTGATAGCCGTAGGCCTTGCCGATGGAACCGTCCGCATCCGCCCATTCGTCCCAGATGTGCGGCTTTAGATCGTGGATATTGTTGGACTTCCTCTGCCAGATCCACAGGATTTCATCGACGGCGGACTTGATCGCGGTGCGGCGCAGCGTCATGATCGGAAACTCCTTACGTAGATCGTAGCGGTTTACGACGCCGAACCGCTTGACCGTATACGCGGGCGTACCGTCCGGCCAATGCGGGCGCACCTTCTCCCCCGTCGTGTCGATGCCGTTGTCGATGATGTCCCGACACATTTTGATAAAGACTTCGTCTGCGTATGCCATAGCCGCACCTCCGTGTGATAATAGAAAAGTATACCATAGTTTGCGGCGTTTGCATAGCCTCGGCGCAAAATATTCTGCGTCCGCGCCGCCCGACCTATATGCAAATCCTATGAAAGCCATATAAATCAGCGTTTTATATATTGTGTTTTATGATTATATATGGTATAATTATTTAAAGGTTCTATACGTATGAGAAAGCTAAGCGAAAGAGAAGAATTTCACGATATTTACCCGGAGTTCAACGAGGCGTATGAGCGCATGCTCACGCACAAGGAGCGATCCGGGGCAAAGGCGGTCGCGGTCGTGCTGCAAGCTGCTCCGGCACTGGCGCTGGTCGCTGCTTTTGCATGTCTTTTGCTTTTGCAATCCGTTTCCGTTTCATTCAGACTGGACGCCGTGACCCCTGTTTCCGCGCAGGCGGAGGTGCAGTCCGACCTTTCCTTTTCCAATTACAAATATCCGATCTATTATCGTCTGTATCCGATCGAACAGATCCTCGCGCACGAGGACGATACGCGGGAGCAGCCGCCTGCGGAACGCTATGTCCTCGGCGCTCCGGTGCGCACGGGCGAGCTGACGAAGCGCATCGAGCGGCTGTCCTTTTCCGGTCTTTCCGAGGGCGGATCGTATCTTCTGCTGCTTTTTATCGAGGAGCAGGATCCGATGGAACAATCTGTCGGGGACGAGCTGCTGATCGTGCTGCCGCCCGCAACGCCGACGCCTACTCCCTCGCCGACGCCCACGCCGACGCCCACGCCGACACCGACA
>JAFUDD010000226.1 GCA_017459315.1 Clostridia bacterium
CACTGCGAAGCAATATCACTTCGCCGCAAGGCGAAATATCACTGCGCGTCAGCGCAATATCGCTCGCGGATTTGTTTACAATTCCGCAAAAAATCCTCCTCCGGCGTTGACACGACAGCGCGAGTTCTGTTATAATAGCGAATGGTAGATAAGGGATATTTTCTCTCTATATCAAATAAACAGGAGGATTTTTGTAATGGCTAAAACCATGACGATTGACGGCAATACCGCTGCGGCGCACGTAGCGTATGCATTCAGCGATGTTGCGGCAATCTACCCGATCACGCCCTCGTCCCCGATGGCAGAGGTCGCCGATGAATGGGCGGCGAACGGCAGAGTGAACCTGTTCGGTCAGAAGGTCCGCATCGCGGAGATGCAGTCCGAGGCCGGCGCGGCGGGCGCTGTCCACGGCTCTCTGAAGGCCGGCGCGCTCACGACCACCTTCACCGCGTCCCAGGGTCTTCTGCTGATGATCCCGAACATGTACAAGATCAGCGGCGAGCTGCTCCCCGGCGTGTTCCACGTCTCGGCCCGTGCCCTCGCGGCGCACGCGCTCTCCATCTTCGGCGACCACAGCGACGTGATGGCCTGCCGGCAGACCGGCTTTGCGTTCCTCGCCTCCGCTTCCGTGCAGGAAGTCATGGATCTGGCGCTGGTTTCGCACCTGTCCGCCATCAAGGCGAGCGTTCCGTTCTGCCACTTCTTCGACGGCTTCCGCACCTCGCACGAAGTCCAGAAGATCGAGCTGATCGACTATGCCGATATGGACAAGCTCCTCGACCGTGACGCCGTCGCCGCGTTCCGCGCCCGCGCCATGAACCCGAACCATCCGCATGCCGGCGGCACCGCGCAGAACCCGGATATCTACTTCCAGGCGCGTGAAGCGGCCAACAAGTACTACAACGCGATCCCCGAGACCGTCCAGCACTACATGGACGAGGTCGGCAAGATCACCGGCCGTCACTATCATCTGTTCGACTACGTCGGCGCGCCCGACGCCCAGAACGTGATCGTCTGCATGGGCAGCGGCGCGGACGTTGTGGAAGAAACCATCAACTACCTGAACGGCAAGGGCTATAAGCTCGGCCTCGTCAAGGTCCGTCTATATCGTCCTTGGGCGACCGAAAAGTTCGTCGAAGCTCTCCCCGCCACCACCAAGCGCGTGGCCGTGCTCGACCGCACGAAGGAGCCCGGCTCCTTAGGCGAACCGCTGTATGAGGATGTCGTGACCGCGCTGCGCGAAAGCGGCAAGGATATCGAGGTCGTCGGCGGCCGCTATGGCCTCGGCAGCAAGGAATTCACCCCGACGATGGTTAAGGCCGTGTATGACAATCTCGATCAGGCACAGCCCAAGAACCACTTCACGGTCGGCATCGAGGACGATGTCACCGGTACGTCCCTCCCGCTCGGCGAGCTTGTGAACGCCGCGCCGGAAGGCACCATCGCCTGCAAGTTCTTCGGTCTCGGCTCCGACGGTACGGTCGGCGCGAACAAGAACAGCATCAAGATCATCGGCGACCACACCGATATGTATGCGCAGGGCTATTTCTCCTACGACTCCAAGAAGTCCGGCGGCTTCACGGTTTCGCATCTGCGCTTTGGCAAGAAGCCGATCCAGAGCCCGTACCTGATCGACCAGGCGGACTTTGCGGCGTGCCACAACTCCTCCTACGTCACCCGCTATGCGGTGGCCGAGGGCATCAAGGACGGCGGCACGTTCCTGCTGAACTCGCCGTGGACGCTGGAGGAGATGGAAAAAGAGCTGCCCGCGAAGATGAAGAACGCGATTGCGCAGCACCACCTCAAGTTCTACAACATCGACGCTGTGAAGCTGGCGAAGGAAGTCGGCATGGGCGGCCGCATCAACACGATCATGCAGTCCGCGTTCTTCAAGCTGGCGAACATCATCCCGTCCGAGCAGGCCATCGAATACATGAAGGCCGCCGCGAAGAAGTCCTACAGCAAGAAGGGCGACGCGGTTGTCCAGAAGAACTACGACGCGATCGACGCGGGCGCAGGCGCAGTCGTCGAGATCAAGTACCCCGAATCCTGGGCGACCACGACCGAGGGCGCGACCGTTGTGCACACGACCGACGATCCGTACTTCCATGAGTTCATCCAGCCGATCCTCGCGCAGGAGGGCGACAAGCTGCCCGTCTCCAAGATGAGCGCGGACGGCACGGTTCCGACCGGCACGACCCAGTATGAAAAGCGCGGCATCGCAATCGACGTTCCGACGTGGATCCCCGAGAACTGCATCCAGTGCGGCCGCTGCTCGCTCGTTTGCCCGCACGCCTGCATCCGTCCGTTCGTGCTGAACGCGGAAGAGGAAGCGAACAAGCCCGAGGGCTTTGTGACCAAGGCCGCCGGCAAGGATATGCCCGGCATGACCTACCGTATGCAGGTCAGCCCGTTGGACTGCACCGGCTGCGGCAACTGCGTCGATGTCTGCCCCGCGAAGAACAAGGCGCTCGAAATGAAGCCGTTCGCGTCTTCCGTGGTCGATCAGAAGAACTGGGATTACGCCGTCAACCTTCCGGACAAGGTACTCAACGTCAAGCGCAATACCGTCAA
>JAFUDD010000227.1 GCA_017459315.1 Clostridia bacterium
ATCAAACGCTGATCGAAGTCATCGCCGCCGAGACGGTTGTTGCCCGCAGTTGCGAGAACTTCAAAGACGCCGTCGCCGATCTCAAGGATGGAAACATCGAACGTGCCGCCGCCGAGGTCGTAGACCAGAATCTTTTGGTTGGTTTCCTTATCAAGGCCGTATGCCAAAGAAGCAGCCGTCGGCTCGTTGATGATACGCAGGACTTCGAGGCCCGCAATACGGCCCGCGTCCTTCGTTGCCTGACGCTGACTGTCGGTGAAGTAAGCCGGAACGGTAATGACCGCCTGGCTGACCTTCTCGCCGAGATAGCTTTCGGCGTCGGCCTTCAGCTTCTGCAGAATCATTGCGGAGATCTCCTGCGGCGTATAGTCCTTGCCGTCGATCTTCACTTTGTAGGAAGAACCCATTTCACGCTTGATCGAGGAGATCGTGCGATCCGGATTTGTAATCGCCTGACGCTTTGCAATTGTACCGACGAGACGCTCATTGTCCTTGAACGCGACGACGGACGGGGTGGTTCTGCCGCCCTCGGAATTCGGAATAACGACGGGATCGCCGCCCTCTAAAACCGCGACGCAGGAATTTGTGGTGCCCAAGTCAATACCGATAATCTTGCTCATAATGTATATCCTCCTGAAAACATTCGATTGTTCTTTTTTGTTTTGAGTATGTAAAACGCGTTTTTTTATACGGCGTTTATTCCGAAACCTTTACCATGCTGTGCCGCACGATCTTGTCCTTTACGCGGTATCCCTTTTGGAACACCGCAAGGATCTTTCCTTTCTCGACGCCCTCGGCAGCCTCCGCCATTACGGCGTTGTGCAGGTTGGGGTCGAAGTCGCCGTCCGTTTCGACCTCCGAAAGACCCTGCTTCTGCAGCGTTTCGGTCAGCTTGCGGTGAACGAGCGATACACCCTCCGCCCACTTTTCGTCCTTCGGTTCGCTCTCAGCGACACGGTCAAAATCATCCAGAATCGGCAGCAGCGCGGTGATCGCGTCCCGTTTGCCCTCCTCATAGCTGTCAGCTCGCACGGTGGCGTTGCGGCGGCGGAAATTATCGAAATCCGCTTGATTCCGCTGCAGAAGGTTTACCGTTTCGTCGAGTTTCTTTTGCCGCTCTTCGACATGCTGGCGAACCTGCTCCATCTCTTCCTTCGTCAGCGTGCAGCCCTCGTCCTGCGGCTGTTCGGCTGTCGTTTCCTGTTCCTTCACTTCGGGTTCCTTACCGTTCTTTTTCTTAGACACGGTTACTCCTCCTTAAAAATTGATTGCAGGATGGCAGCCAGATTTGTCTGCACGCCCTGTAAAACACTCACAACACGGTTATAATCCATTCGCGTCGGCCCGATGATGCCGAACGTGCCGAACGGCACATCGTTGACCCGATAGGTCGCGGTCACGACGCTGCAATCCTGCAGTCCTTCCTGCTCGTTCTCGCTGCCGATCGTGATCGTAAATTCCATATCGGACGCTTTTTTCAGCATCTGATAAATGGAATCTCGCTGTTCGACCGTTGCCAAAAACGATTTGGCCTTGCTGACATCGTTGTATTCCGGATATTGCAGCATATTCCGCGCGCCGGAGAACGCTACCATATTGGTGCCGGACTGGCTGCTTTCGCTGATGCGGCTGAGCAGCGTTTTCAGAAAATCGCCCCTGGAATGGAGTTCCGCACCGATTTCCCTTGTCAGCACATCCGCTACGGTCGTCATGCGGCAGTTGTAGCACCGCTGGGTGATCGTGCGCGAAAGGCTTTCAAGCTCATCCGGTGTCATGTCCGGCGGAATGTCGATTACCGCGTCTCTTGCAACGCCCGCATCCGTAACAACGACAGACAACGCCTTGCCCTCCGCCAAAGGAACGAGTTGCAAATGGCGCAGCCTGTTCGCAGCCATGTCGGGCATCATCACGACGGCGGTGTAATGTGTGATTTCGCTGAGCGCCTGTGCCGTCGAATGCAGCACCGATTCGATGCCGTCAATCCGATCACGGTAGTAGCTTTTCAGCATCTGCATCTCCGTATCGGACAGCGCCGCATGGGACAGCATATTGTCCACATACAGGCGATAGGCCTTATCGGACGGAATGCGGCCGGCCGACGTGTGCGGATGGGCAAGGTACCCGAGCGCCTCAAGATCCGCCATTTCGTTGCGGATCGTCGCCGGGGACCAGTTCAGTTCCCCGCTGCGGCTGATCGTCTTCGATCCGACGGGGCTTGCCGAAAGAATGTATTCGTCGATGATGGCGCGCAGGATTTGCAGTTTTCTTTGATCCAGTTCCATCACCGGAAGCTCCTTTCTTTAGCACTCCATACATCCGAGTGCTAATCATCGTGATAAAGATACCACGATTGGAAACAACTGTCAAGCGAACAAAGCGGCAATAATGTGAACTCCATGTGAACGATGAAAAGACAAAAGCCGCACGGAAATCATGCGGCAAAAGGGCTTATGAATGGAGCAGCTCCCAGTAATTCGGCTCCTGAAAATCCAGTAAAACGGTATTCAAAAGATCCAGTCCCCGAACGTTTAGGCGAAGACAACGCGGATCGCTTTCGTCCCAAAGTCCACGTCGGCGGTTGCGTTCAATGGCTTCGGGATACGTCTCGAATATGCCGACGCCGAAGCGTTTGCGAAACGCTTCATCCTCTACGCCCTCCACAAGGCGCAGACCGAGCATGATACATTCAAACATCTGCTCGAATGTGTTGATTAAAATTCGCTCGCTTTCGGGCAGCCTACCCTTCGCAAGTGATTTCATATATGCCGGAATCGTTTCCGGATTGGCGAAGCGATACTGTTTCGTCCCCTCCCGCATCGACGAATGTGCGGCGACGCCGAAGCCGAGGTACGGTTCATTGTGCCAATAGGTCAGATTGTGGCGGCAGGCATAACCCGGCTTTGCGAAGTTGGATATTTCGTAGCGATCATAGCCGCGTTCCTTTAGATACGCCATGCCCGCATCCTGCATGTCCGCCACCGCGTCCTCGTCGGGCAGCGTTTCCCGTCTCGCCGTCACATCGCGGTACAGGGGCGTTCCCTCCTCCAAGATCAGCGAATATGCCGAGATATGCTCCGGCGCAAGGTCGCAGACGGTTTGCAGCGTGGCAAGATAGTCCGCCTGTCTTTGCCCCGGCAAACCGTGCATCACATCGACGTTGATGTTTGCAAAGCCTGCCTCCCTCGCCCATTCGTAGGTGTGCAGAAAATCCCGATACGTATGCACGCGGCCGATGCGCCGCAAAAGTGCATCATCGGCGCTTTGCAAACCGACGGAAAGACGGTTGAAGCCTGCCTGACGAAGAGTTTTCAGTGCGCTTGCGTCGGCGGTCTTGGGATTGCATTCGATGCTGATTTCCGCATCGGCTGTCAGCGGAAACGCGCGGTCTGCAGCTTCCAAAATGCGGCACAGATCGGCCGTAGGCAGGATCGTCGGGGTTCCGCCGCCGAAAAATACGGTAGCGGCTTGCTCATTCGGGTACTGCTTTTTCCGTAGTGCTATTTCGGAAAGCAGCGCATCACAATACCGGCCTGCGGTTTCATCCACGGGAAAGGAACAGAAATCACAGTACCGGCATTTACGAATACAATAAGGAATGTGAAAATACAGCGCGATCATCCGTTGATGCGAAGGACGCTCATGAACGCGTCGGACGGGACGGACACGGAGCCGACCTGCCGCATACGCTTCTTGCCCTCCTTTTGCTTTTCAAGCAGCTTCTTCTTGCGCGTGATATCGCCGCCGTAGCACTTGGCCAGAACATCCTTGCGGACAGCCTTGACGGTTTCACGGGCGATGATCTTGGAGCCGATTGCCGCCTGAATCGGGATCTCAAACTGCTGACGCGGGATAACGTCCTTGAGCTTTTCGGCAACGGCGCGACCCTTGTTATAGGCGCGATCCTTGTGCACGATTGTCGAAAGCGCATCGCACATCTCGCCGTTCAGCAAAAAGTCGAGCCGCACAAGGTCGCTCTTTTCATAGCCGCAAATTTCGTAATCAAACGAAGCATAGCCGCGACTGCGGGATTTCAGGCTGTCGAAGAAATCATAGATGATCTCATTCAGCGGCAGCGTATAATGCAGATTGACACGCCCCTCCTCAATGTAGGTCATATCATGGAAGATGCCGCGATTATTCTGGCAAAGCTCCATGATCGTGCCCACATACGCCGACGGGGTCATGATGGTCGCCTTGACCATCGGCTCCTCCATATGCTCGATCTCCGCCGCGCTCGGCAGATTGGAGGGGTTGTCGATAACGCTCTCCTGCCCGTCGAGCGTGAACACGCGATAGGCAACGCTCGGCGAGGTTGTAACAAGATCGAGGTCAAACTCCCGTTCGAGACGCTCGGTGATGATCTCCATGTGCAATAGGCCGAGGAAACCGCAGCGGAAGCCGTAGCCAAGCGCCACGGACGTTTCATGCTCATAGACAAGCGAAGCGTCGTTCAGCTGCAATTTATCGAGCGCATCCTTTAGGTCGTTATAATGCGCGCCGTCGGCAGAATAGATGCCGCAATAGACCATCGGGTTGACATGCTAATAGCCGGGCAGCGGCTCCTTGGCGGGATTGTCGGCTGTCGTGAACGTATCGCCCACCTTGGTTTCGGCAACGCTCTTGATGGATGCGGAAATGTAGCCGACCTCGCCTGCGGACAATATGTCGACAGGCTTCCATGTCGGAGCGAACACGCCGACCTCGGTCACGTCGAATTCGTTGCCGGTCGCCATCGACTTGATGCGCGAGCCTGCGCGCACTTCACCGTCGAACACGCGGACATAGGACACCGCGCCTTTATAATTATCATAGAGGCAGTCGAAAATCAGCGCCTTCAGCGGCGCTTTAAGATCGCCGGTCGGCGCAGGCACGGTATCGACAATCTTGGCAAGCACCTCGCTGACATTAAAGCCGGTTTTGGCAGAGATACATGGTGCATCCTCCGCCGGAATCCCAATGATATCCTCGATCTCATGCACAACACGCTCCGGTTCGGCGCTCGGCAAATCGACTTTGTTGATGACCGGCAGCACCTCGAGACCGTTGTCCACCGCAAGGTAGACATTGGCGAGCGTCTGCGCCTCAATGCCCTGCGTCGCGTCCACAACAAGCACCGCGCCCTCACAGGCGGCGAGTGCGCGGGAAACCTCATAATTGAAGTCTACGTGACCCGGCGTGTCGATCAGGTTAAACATATAGGTCTTGCCGTCGGTATGATGATAAAACATGCGTACCGCAGAAGCCTTGATCGTAATACCGCGCTCGCGCTCGATATCCATGGAGTCCAAAAGCTGCTCCTCCATGTCCCGCTTGGCAACGGTATCGGTGAGCTCCATCATGCGGTCCGCAAGAGTGGACTTGCCGTGGTCGATATGAGCAATAATCGAAAAATTACGAATCAATGAAAGGTCGTATTCCATAAAATCCTCCGAATCAGCGATATTATCATATCGTACCGTTGCAAAAAAAGCAAGAATAAGATACAATTCCTTTGTGGGAGGTGACGTAAAAAATGGATGCGATTCTAATGGAAAACATGCGGAAACGCAATTTTACGGTGCATGAAGCCAAGAACGGCGAAGAAGCCAAAGCGATTGCGCTTTCGATCATCGGAGAACGATCCGTCGGCATCGGCGGCAGCAAAACGGTCAGGCAGCTCGGTTTATATGATGCGCTGAAAGCACAGGGCAATATTGTGCATTGGCATTGGACGGTCGATAAAGAGCATAAGAAAGAGGAACGCGACCTTGCGATCGGCTGCGATGTATATATGTGCTCCGCAAACGCCGTACTGGAGGATGGACGCATTGTGGAGATCGACGGCACCGGCAATCGCGTTGCGGGGCTGTTATACGGTCCGCCGTGCGTGATCCTGCTCGTCGGCAAGCAAAAGATATGCGCTGATTTTGACAGCGCCATCGAGCGCATCAAGCGCGACACCTGTCCCGAAAACGCGCGACGGCTCGGTATGCCGACGCCCTGCGCCAAGACCGGCGAATGTCATGACTGCCGCACACCCGCACGCATGTGTAATGCAACAGTGATCATCGAATGGCCGCTGCGGATCCATAAGGAATTCCATGTGGTGCTGATCGACGAGGAACTGGGCCTGTAAAAACCATAAAGCAATGCACGGGACGCGATTTTGCGCCCGTGCATTTTTTGACCTTATACGAGTATCAGTACATAGCGATACAGCCACATCTTCCATTTCGGCAAAGCGTGTACCTTGCCTTGTGCAGCGCGGACAAGGGCAAGCATGACCTTGCGCTGCTCCTGCATCGTATGGTCGGAATAGGCAGCTTCTTCAGCCAAATCAAACGCCTGTTCCTCTTCATGCGGAATGCCGAACCGCTGCAGCCAAAGCAGATAGCGGTACATGGCAAGAACGGCTTTTTTCGCATTCTTCTGGCAGAAAGCTTGCTCGCGCTTTTGACGAATCAGCTTGCCTGCGCAATAGAATCCACCGACGATGGCGGGCGGCACCAACAGCCACAGCAGCCACCAAAGGTTCAGCGGCTCGGACGGTTCGACTTCCGGCTCCTCCGGATTGTGCGGCGGTTCATCCGGCGCGGTCGGTGTCGGTGTGGGCGTCGGGGTCGGGGTGGGCG
>JAFUDD010000022.1 GCA_017459315.1 Clostridia bacterium
CGCACCGTGCTGCTGACCGGCATGAGCCTGATCACGGTCGGTCTCGGCATCAAGAGCGGTCTGTTTCCGTTCCATTTCTGGATGCCCGATACCTACGGCTATGCCACGCCGGCCTCCGGCGGCATCCTGTCCGGCCTTGTGTCGAAGGGGTATATCTTCTTTTTGATCAAGGTGATTTTCTGCGTGTTCGGCACCGATGTATTTTATCGAAGCGGCGTATCGAACATCCTTTACGTGTTCGGCGCGGCGGGCGTGGTCGTCGGCAGTATCAGCGCCGCGCGGGAAAAGGATATGTTCCGCATGATCGCGTATTCGTCGGCGGCGCAGATCGGCTATATCTATATGGGCGTCGGCCTGTCGCCGAGCCTGGGCTGCCTTGCGGCCGTGTTCCATATCCTCACGCACGCATTCACCAAGCCGATGCTGTTCCTCTCCGCCGCGCAGCTTTCCGACGCCGCCGAGGGCCGCACGCGCCGTGAATGGATCGGCGCGGCGCACCGGAACCGCGTGGCGGGGTTTGCGTTCGCGGTCGGTGCGTTCTCGATGATCGGCATTCCGCTGACGATGGGGTTTGTCAGCAAGTACCGGTTCGGCCTTGCCGCGTTCGAACGGACGACGCTGCTGGTGCCGACGCTTGTGGTTTTGGCGATCAGCACCGTGCTGAATACGCTGTACTTTGCCCGCGCGGCCGTGCAGATCTATATGCCGGACGAAGCGGAGCGCCCGAACCTGCCGATGCGGTCGCAGCCGCTGTATGCGCTGTCGGCGGCGGCCTTTATGGTGTTGAACATTGCCTGCGGCGTGGCCGCAGAACCGTTGGTTACTTTACTGGAAAGCGGCTTAATGCTGCTGTAAGGAGCAACTATGAATCAGATTCTTCTTTGTGCGTTACTTCTCGTACCGGCGGCGGGCGGCATTGCGCTTTCCCTGCTGCAAAAGGCCCCGAAAAAGACGGCGGACACGGTCTTTATCGCGTCGCTGCTTTTGGAGGCGGCGCTGACGCTGTGGTATCTGTTTATGCCGGACGCCGCCGTGCGGCTGTTTGCCATGACCGATACGCTTGTCGTTTCGCTCTCGACCGACGCGGTCAGCCGCATCTTCTTAGCCGTCGGCACGTTCGGCTTTCTGCCTGCGGGCATTTATGCGACGCGCTATATGGCACACTCCGAACGGCAGGCGAGCTTTTATGCGTTCATGCTGTTCTCGCTTGCGGCGCTCGTCGGCATGGATATTTCGCAGAACCTGATCACGATGTATCTGTTCTTCGAGTGCGCCACGCTGCTGTCGATGCCGCTGGTGCTGCATGACCGCACCGAGGAATCCATCCGCGCGGCGTTAAAGTACCTGTTCTATTCCATCGCGGGCGCGTTTGTGGCGCTGCTTGCGATCTTCACGGTGGCGGCGTATGCGGATACGCTGAACTTCACCCCCGGCGGCGTGCTGCGCGCTTCGGCGGGCGCGTATCGGACGCTGCTCGAAATCGTCGTATTCTTAGGCGTGATCGGCTTTGGCGCCAAGGCGGGCATGTTTCCCATGCATATCTGGCTGCCAAAGGCGCATCCGGTGGCTCCAGCGCC
>JAFUDD010000228.1 GCA_017459315.1 Clostridia bacterium
CGCCCTTGCGCCACGCCACTATCTGCACGGCGCGGCAGGCAGATTTCTCCCGCATACGCCGGAGGAGCAGCAGGCGCTGATGCGCGACTACTGCCGCCGCTTCACGACCGATACCGTCGTCTGCTATTGTCACTACTGTCTGGAAGGACTGCTGCTCGGCGGCCAAAACGCCCTGCACCTTGCGGCGCTGCTATTTCCCGAAACGGACGCGTAACGCGTCCTTTTTCCTTACATAAAATCCCAACGATGCGCAAACACTATGCCCATGCAACCAGCAAAGGAGAATGACATGAAAGCTACCGGCATTGTACGCCGCATCGACGAGCTCGGACGGCTCGTGATCCCCACGGAGATCCGGCGCTCCCTGCGCATCCGTGAGTCCGACCCGATTGAAATTTACACCGACCGCGACGGCGAGATTATCCTCCGCAAGTACGCGCGGATGCGGGAGCTCGGGGACTACGCCGCGGCGCTCGTGCAGGCCCTGAACGGCACGTTCGGCCTCACCGCCGCGATCACCGACACCGAAACCGTCATCGCCGCCGCAGGCAGTCTGAAAAGCCGCTTGCTCGGCGCGGCGCTGCATGAAAGCTACCTTGCCGCCATGCGAAAGCGGCAGCTTGTCGCGTTCGACGAAGGCACCCCGAACCGTTCGCCGTTTCTTGCCGCCGGAGGTGAGGAGTTTCGGCAGCTCTGCGCCGTCCCCGTGACCGTATCGGGCGACCCCGCCGGGAGCGTGCTGCTGCTGACCGATGCCCTGCGCGAACGCTTCGGCGCGCCCGAGCTGCAAACGCTCAAGGCCGTCGCACTCTACCTTGGACGGCTCTTGGAGGAATAACCTCCCCCAAAATCGGAAGAAGCCGGATAAAGCCGGCTTCTTCAAATAGCACGTCGGCCGGCGCAAACAGTCCGCCGATATGCGGTGTTCCCTTTGGAACATCTTCAGTATACCTGAAACCGCCACAGTTTGCAAGTCCTGTTTTTACCATTCCTTTACAATTTACGGTTTTGTCACAATTTCTTTGCGCCATGCTCAAAAATTTTCGGGCAACCGTGCAAAACGTGCTTTTGCCCTCGGTCAATACCGATCCAGGCTCGGATTGTTGCCATTGCAATACAGCAGCACCGCCGAAAGGCCGACGCTGATTGCGCTCAAAATCGCCTGTGCGGTGGGGCTTAATGCCACATTCGGGCTGCCGAGAAGGCTCGACGCCACCGCTTGATATACGCACGCCGCCATGCCGATCCAAAAGATCGGGGACTTCATGCGGCTTTGGATGTTCACTTCCATATCCGTTCCTCCCTTCATTGCTTTCCGATAAAATAGCCGACGATCCCGACGACCGCCGATGTCAAAAGTGACAGCGTCAGCGCGTCCCATCTGGTACCGCCGCGCCCTTCCAGTTTCCGGAGCCGCGTTTCGTGATCCTTGGCGCTTTCGGCAATCGTGCCCAGCGTCGTTTCGATGCGCGTCAACATCCGCATGATCTCATTAAGGCTCGGTTCAGGCATATTCGATCACCTCCGTATACTTCGGGTTCGGGGTGATATACCCGATCGCGCCGCCGAGGTCGATCCGATGCCAGCCGCCCTTCGCTGTGCCGAGCAGCCGGTATCGTTCCCCCGCATGCGCGATTCGCAGGGTGCGAAACGCCGTACTGCCGCCCGCCCGGACGCGCACGCTGCCGCCCTTGATCTGCACATATGGCACCGACGCGCTTTCGCTTTGTGCCGCAGCATACTCGGTCTGCGTTGCCGCGTCCCCGGCTTGTTCGCTTTCGTCCTGCGGCTCTTTGAGAAACGCCCCGACGAGCCGCCCGAAGCGGTTGAAGTTCCTTTTGGCAAGCGCCGTTTCCGTCACGCCGTCGTCGCGCCCGAGGCACTCGATCACCTTGCCGTTCCCGATGTA